>NZ_CP025999.1:3091679-3184188 GCF_003086695.1 Stenotrophomonas sp. SAU14A_NAIMI4_8 | reverse complement strand
GATGTAACCGAGTTCAAGGTGCAGGGCATGAAGCTCTATCTTTCGCCGATCATGGACCTCTACAACGGCGAAATCGTGGCATACCAGATGAAGCGCCGGCCCGTGTTTGACCTGGTGGGTGAAATGCTGGACCAAGCGATCAGGAGGCTTTCACCGGAAGATCGTCCGATGATCCACTCCGACCAAGGCTGGCACTACCAGCACGAAAACTACCGCCACAAGCTCGAAAAGCACTCGCTGAAACAGAGCATGTCCCGGCGTGGCAACTGCCTGGACAACGCGGCCATGGAAAGCTTCTTCGGGACCCTGAAGTCGGAATTTTTCTACCTGAACACCTTTGACAGCATCGATAGCCTGGAAGCTGGGCTGGTGGAGTACATCCGGTACTACAACGAGAATCGTATCCGCTTGAAACTAAAGGGCTTGAGCCCCGTACAGTACCGGGAGCAGGCCGCGCTGGCCGCCTGATCCCCCACCTGTCCAACTTCAGGGGGTCACTTCATGGACGGGTTTACGGCGTGTCCTGCCAGCGCACACCGCCCCGCCCAGCAAACAGAAAAGCCAGAGCCGGCTGTTGCTATTGCCTCTGCGGGTGCCGGGCCGCAGGCCCGGCCTACCAACTCACACCACCGGTTCGCGCAGGGCGGGGTTGTCCCAGCCCGGGCGCGGGGCGAAGCGGTCGCCGTGGCGCTGCTGCAGCGCCTTCAGCCGCTCGACGATCGCATCGGCACCCACCGCGCGGATGTGCTGGATCGGGCCGCCACGGAACGGGGCGAAACCGGTGCCGAAGATCACACCCGCATCCAGCAGGTCCGCATCGGCCACCACGCCTTCGTGCAGGCAGGCTACCGCCTCGTTCAACAGCGGCAGGATCAGGCGGTCTTCCAGATCGGTCGGGGCCTGGTAGTTGCTGGCCACGTCCGGCTTCTTCGGCTTGCCGTTTTCCCAGGTGTAGATGCCCTGGCCGTCCTTCTTGCCGCGCTTGTCCGGTTCTACCGTCTGCAGCGCCGCCGGAATCTGCAGGCCCAGGAACGGGGCCAGTTCACGGCCCACGCCGGCAGCCACGTCCAGGCCCACGGTATCGATCAGCTCGATCGGCCCCATCGGCATGCCGAACTTCACCGCGGCCTTGTCGATCACCGGGCCCGGAATGCCTTCGGCATAGGCGGTGGCCGCTTCCAGCATGTACGGGAACAGCACGCGGTTGACCAGGAAGCCCGGGCTGCCGGCCACCGGCACCGGGAACTTGCCCAGCGCCTTGCAGAACGCGGCCAGGCGGCGCTCGGTTTCTGGTGCCATGCCGTCGTGGTGGATGATTTCCACCAGCGGCATCTGCGCCACCGGGTTGAAGTAGTGCAGGCCGGCAAACTGCGCCGGGCGCTGGATGTGGTCGCGCAGTTCCACCAACGGAATCGACGAGGTGTTGGTCGTCAGTAGGGCGTCCAGCTTCATCTTCGGTTCCAGCGTCTGGTACAGCGCACGCTTGGCCTCGGGGTTCTCGATGATGGCCTCGATCACCAGATCGGCTTCGGCCACGCCGTTGCCCTCCAGGTCGGCACGCAGTCGCGCGGCCACCGCCGGGCGCTTGCTCTCGTCGCGCACCTTCTTGGCAAACAGCGCCTGCGCGCGCTCCATGGCCGGGTCGATGAAGCGCTGCTCGCGGTCCTGCAGGGTCACCTCGAAGCCCTTGTAGGCGGCCCAGGCAGCAATGTCGCCGCCCATCACGCCGGCGCCGACCACGTGCACGTGGCGGATGCCGGAATCACCGCTGCCCAGGCCCTTCAGGCGCTCGGTCAGGAAGAAGATGCGGATCAGGTTGCGCGCGGTCGGCGTGCTGGCCAGCTTCACCACCGCGCGGCGCTCGGCATCCAGGCGTGCCTGGATCGGCTTGCCGCCGCTGCGCTGCCAGGTGCTGATCAGTGCGTACGGCGCCGGGTACTGGTCCTTCTTCGCCTTGCGCGCCACCTGCTTGACCATCTGCGGTGCCAGCAGCGTGCGCGCCAACCAGGTATTGGTCGCCCATGCGGTCGCGCGCTGCTTGAACGGGCGGGTAGTGCCGGACAGGGCCAGCGCCACGGCGGTATCGAGCACCACGGCCGGTGCCACCACCTTGTCGACCAGGCCGATGCCACGCGCTGCCGAGGCCGACAGGGTGCGCCCGGTCAGCATCAGGTCCATCGCCGCCGGCGCACCCACCAGGTGCGGCAGTCGCGCGCTGCCGCCCCAGCCCGGGAAGATGCCCAGCTGGGTTTCCGGCAGACCGATGCGGGTGCTGCTGTCATTGGAGGCCACACGGTAGCGGCAGGCCAGCGCCAGTTCGGTACCGCCGCCCAGGCAGTGGCCATGGATGGCCGCCACGGTGGGGCAGGGCAGCTCGGCCAACTTCTGGTAGGTGGACTGGCCGCGGCGGATGGCATCGTTCACGGTGCCGCGGCGGTCGAACTCCTGGAACTCCTTCAGGTCGGCACCGGCAATGAAGCCGGCCTTCTTCGCCGACTGGATCACCACGCCCTTGGGCGGGTCCAGGGCGATGCGTTCGAGCAGGTCGCCCAGTTCCAGCAGCACGTCCTGCGACATCGCGTTGACGCTGGTGTCCTGACGATCCAGGGTAAGGACCACCACGCCGTCTTCACGGATTTCGGGGTGCCAGTGGCTGAAGCGAAGCCCATCGAAGCCTGAGAGCATGGACGTTCCATCCGGTTGTGTATGGAGAAGCGGCTATGATCCAGAGGTTGTTTCCCCCGCGTCAAATCCCAATAGGAGGGGTAGGCGACCCCGGATCCATGGCCGTGGAACCGGACGCTAGCGGAACGGTGGTTAAAAGCTGGTGCGGCGCCGGGTGATCGGCGACTGAACTTTTCCCGGGATTGGCAGTCTCATTGCCCGACGTCGGTTGGGCTGACAGGAGTGCGGCCCCTCATGGCCGAGGTTGAAACACCACAGGAGCTGGATCTGGAACTGGTCCGGCGCGTGCAGCACGGCGAGAGCGCCGCGTTCGATGTCCTGGTGCGCAAGTACCAGCATCGCGTGGTGGCCCTTGTCGGTCGCTACATCGCCGACTGGAGCGAATGTCAGGACGTGGCCCAGGACACTTTCATGCGCGCCTATCGCGCCATTGGAAGCTTCCGCGGCGACGCCCAGTTCTCAACCTGGTTGCATCGGATCGCCGTGAACACTGCCAAAAACTACCTGGCTTCACACAATCGACGCCCGCCCACCGATGACATCGACATCGGTGATGCCGAGCAGTTCGACAGCGGCACCCGTCTGCGCGACACCGACACGCCCGAACGCGAGTTGATGCGCCAGGAACTGGAACAGACGGTGATGAAGGCCGTCAACGCGCTGCCGGAAGAACTCCGGTCGGCGATCACCCTGCGCGAGGTGGAAGGCCTGAGCTACGAGGAAATCGCGCAGAAGATGGGGTGCCCGATCGGCACCGTGCGTTCGCGGATCTTCCGGGCGCGCGAGGCGATCGACACTGAACTCCGGCCGCTGCTGGACATCGGCAGCGCCACCCGCGAGAAGAGCCGCGTATGACCAGTAACCCGTTGAACGAATCGCAGAACCATCAATCCCCGGCCGGGCAGCGCCTGGACCAGCGCCATCGCGAACAGCTGTCGGCCCTGGTCGATGGCGAGCTGGGCGCCGACGAGGCGCGCTTCCTGCTGCGCCGCATGGAACATGATCCGGAACTGGCCGGCTGCCAGGAACGCTGGCAGCTGCTGGGCGATGTGATGCGTGGCCAGGCCTCGCTGCTGGCCCCGGCCGGTTTCAGTGAACGCGTGGCCGCGGCGATTGCCGCCGAACCCGCGCCGGTGGCGGAACCGCGCCGGCAGGTGCGTCGCACGGGCTGGCGTGCCTGGGGCGGCGGTGCCGCACTGGCGGCCTCGGTGGCCGCCGTGGCCCTGTTCATGGGCGGCGAAAAGCTGCAGACCCCCGCACCTGGCGAAGCCCCGGCCCCGCAGGTGGTGGCCAGCCAGGCCGAACTGGCGCCGGCTGCCGCGCCGGTAACCGAAGCGTCGGTGGACAGCGCCGCGATGGCCGTTGCCGCTGTGCCGGCGGTGGCCATGGCCGCCAGCCGCCGCCAGGATGCCCGCCGCGCCAGTGCCACCCGCAGCCAGCAGGCCGCGCGCGTGGCCCAGCGTGACGAGGCGCCGCAGCGCGCCGTTGCCACGGCTGCGGTGCCGCTGGCGCCGTCGGTGCCCGCCGCCAACACGCGCCATCTGCCCTTCGGCGATGTCGGCAGCCTGCAGGCACGGCCCTGGCCGAAGTCCAGCCTGGCCCCGGCCGGCGGCAGCGCCCTCAACGCCAGCCTCCCGGCCGCGTCCGCTGGCGCCGCGTTCTATCCCTTCGAGCCGCGCCTGCAGGACGATCTGCCGACGCCGCCCCGCCCGCGCGACTGACCTGGAGCGCGCCGGTCCACGCCCCGCCGCCGGCGGGGCGCCTCTCCCGTTTTCCATCCGATCCGGAGGTTGCCGTCCGATGACTGCCCGATTCCGTACCCATGCCATGGGCCTGCTGGTGATGACCCTGCCGTTGATGGCCTGCGCGCAGGCGCCGTCACCGGCCGCCCCGGCGCAGCCGGCCGCAGCGGCCGCCGCCCCCCGCGCACCGGCGCAGCCGCTGGTCAGTGGCCTGCCTGATTTCACCAACCTGGTCGAACAGGTCGGCCCGGGCGTGGTCAACGTCGATACCACCATCGTGCGCCAGAACCGCCAGGCGCGCGGCGGCATGGGCCCCGGCGACGACGAGATGCCCGAATTCTTCCGCCGCTTCTTCGGCCCCGACTTCCCGATGCCGGGCCAGGGTGGGGGCGACAGCGGGCCCAGCATCAAGGGCCGTGGAATGGGCTCGGGCTTCATCATCTCGCCCGACGGCTATGTGCTGACCAACTACCACGTGGTGGCCGATGCCAGCGATGTGAAGGTCAAGCTGGGTGACAGCCGCGAGTTCACCGCCAAGGTGGTCGGCAGCGACCAGCAGTACGACGTGGCCCTGCTGAAGATCGAAGGCAAGAACCTGCCGACCGTGCGTCTGGGCGATTCCAATACCCTGAAGCCGGGCCAGTGGGTGGTCGCGATCGGTTCGCCGTTCGGCCTGGACCACTCGGTCACCGCGGGCATCGTCAGCGCGCTCGGCCGCAGCACCGGTGGCCCGGACCAGCGCTACGTGCCCTTCATCCAGACCGACGTGGCGATCAACCAGGGCAATTCCGGTGGCCCGCTGCTGAACACTCGCGGTGAAGTAGTCGGCATCAATTCGCAGATCTTCTCCGCCTCGGGCGGCTACATGGGCATCAGCTTCGCGATCCCGATCGACCTGGCGATGAGCGCGGTCGAGCAGATCAAGAAGAGTGGCAAGGTCACCCGTGGCCAGCTGGGTGCGGTGGTCGAGCAGGTCGATTCGCTCAAGGCGCAGGGCCTGGGCCTGCCCGACAGCCGTGGCGCCCTGGTCAACCAGATCGTGCCGGGCAGCGCCGCGGCCAAGGCCGGTGTGCAACTGGGTGACGTGATCCGCTCGGTCAATGGCCGCGCGGTCAACACCTGGTCCGATCTGCCGCCGCTGATCGGTGCCATGGCGCCGGGCAGCAAGGTGACCCTGGTGGTCTACCGCGACGGCAAGCCGCGTGAGCTCAGCGCCACCCTGACCGCGCTGACCGAAGACGGCCAGGCCGACGGCCGTGGTACGTCCACCGCCGACGCGGATGCGCCCCCGCAGACCGGTGCCAACGCCCTGCTGGGCCTGGACGTGACCGAGCTGACCGCCCCGCAGCGCAAGCAGCTCGGCCTGGATGCGGGCGAGGGCGTGCGCATTACCGGGGTCAAGGGTGAAAGTGCCCGCGATGCCGGCCTGGCGCCGGGCATGGTCATCCTGCGTGTCGGCAATACCCCGGTGGGTCGTGTCGACGCGCTCAACCGCGCGCTGTCCGGCTACAAGAAGGGCGACGTGGTCCTGCTGCTGGTGCGTGCCAACAGCGGCAACAGCGCCTTCGTGGCGGTCAAGGCCGGCCAGTAAGGCCTTCACGGCCTCCCCTGGCGGCCCTGGCATTCCCCCGAAGCCCCGCTCTGGCGGGGCTTCGGCCATTTCCAGCCGCCCCGCGAGCGCGCCCAAGCGGGCTGGCCCCGGGCATGCGATAATCCACCGTTACCCTGACGACGCCGCGCGCCGCCGCCACCTATGTCTTCTGATTCGATGCGGAACATCCGCAACTTCTCCATCATTGCCCACGTCGACCACGGCAAGTCCACGCTGGCCGATCGCATCATCCAGCTCTGTGGCGGCCTGCAGGCCCGCGAGATGGAAGCGCAGGTGCTCGACTCCAACCCGATCGAGCGCGAGCGTGGCATCACCATCAAGGCCCAGTCGGTGTCGCTGCCGTACCTGGCCAAGGATGGGCAGACCTACCACCTGAACTTCATCGACACCCCCGGCCACGTCGACTTCTCCTATGAAGTCAGCCGTTCGCTGGCCGCCTGCGAAGGCGCGCTGCTGGTGGTCGATGCCGCCCAGGGCGTGGAAGCGCAGTCGGTGGCCAACTGCTACACCGCCGTCGAGCAGGGCCTGGAAGTGGTGCCGGTCATCAACAAGATCGACCTGCCCACCGCCGATATCGAACGCGCCAAGGCCGAGATCGAGGCCGTGATCGGCATCGACGCCGCCGACGCCGTGCCGGTCAGTGCCAAGACCGGCCTGAACGTGCAGGACGTGCTGGAAGCCATCGTGCACCGCATTCCGGCACCGCAGCCGCGCGACACCGACAAGCTGCAGGCGCTGATCATCGATTCCTGGTTCGACAACTACCTGGGCGT
Organism: Stenotrophomonas sp. SAU14A_NAIMI4_8; assembly: GCF_003086695.1. Lineage (NCBI taxonomy): Bacteria > Pseudomonadati > Pseudomonadota > Gammaproteobacteria > Lysobacterales > Lysobacteraceae > Stenotrophomonas > Stenotrophomonas sp. SAU14A_NAIMI4_8. The sequence goes on along the minus strand of NZ_CP025999.1, from coordinate 3,177,376 downwards.
GGTCTCGCTGGTGCGCGTCATGCAGGGCCAGATCAAGGCCGGCGACAAGCTGCAGGTCATGTCCACCGGCCGTACCCACCAGGTCGACAACGTCGGCGTCTTCACGCCGAAGCGGAAAGTGCTGCCGGCGCTGCGTGCCGGTGAAGTGGGCTGGGTCACCGCCAGCATCAAGGACGTGCACGGCGCACCGGTGGGCGACACCCTCACCCTGGCCGCCGATCCGGCGCCCAAGCCGCTGCCGGGCTTCCAGGAAATGCAGCCGCGCGTGTTCGCCGGCCTGTTCCCGGTCGATGCCGAGGACTACCCGGACCTGCGCGAAGCGCTGGACAAGCTGCGCCTGAACGACGCCGCGCTGCGCTTCGAGCCGGAAAGTTCCGAAGCCATGGGCTTCGGTTTCCGCTGCGGCTTCCTGGGCATGCTGCACATGGAAATCGTGCAGGAGCGCCTGGAGCGCGAATACAACCTGGACCTGATCAGCACCGCGCCGACGGTGGTCTACGAGGTCCTGAAGACCGACGGCACCATCATCAACATGGACAACCCGGCCAAGCTGCCGCCGGTGAACCATGTGGAAGAGATCCGCGAGCCGATCATCCGCGCCAACGTGCTCACGCCCGAGGAGTACATCGGCAACATCATCAAACTGTGCGAAGAAAAGCGCGGCAGCCAGATCGGCATCAACTACCTGGGCAGCCAGGTGCAGATCAGCTACGAGCTGCCGATGGCCGAAGTGGTGCTGGACTTCTTCGACAAGCTGAAGTCGGTCAGCCGTGGCTATGCCTCGCTGGACTACCACTTCGTGCGCTTCGATGCCGGCCCGTTCGTGCGCGTGGACGTGCTGATCAACGGTGACAAGGTCGACGCCCTGTCGCTGATCGTGCACCGCAGCCATGCCGACCGCCGCGGCCGCGAGCTGTGCGAGAAGATGAAGGACCTGATCCCGCGCCAGCAGTTCGACGTGGCCATCCAGGCCGCCGTCGGCTCGCAGATCATCGCCCGCACCACGGTCAAGGCCATGCGCAAGAACGTGCTGGCCAAGTGCTATGGTGGCGACGTTTCGCGCAAGAAGAAGCTTCTGGAAAAGCAGAAGGAAGGCAAGAAGCGCATGAAGCAGGTCGGCCGCGTGGAAATTCCGCAGGAAGCCTTCCTGGCCGTGCTGCAGATGGACAACAAGTAAGCCCGCAGCGGCCCTTCGGGGCCGTTCGTCCGGTGACGTTGCAAAGGACCCTGAATGAAACTGTTTGAGATCCTCCTGGTCGTACTGACCCTGGCCTCGGGCCTGATCCTGCTTGCCGAAAAGCTGTACTTCGCCAAGCGCCGTGCCCAGCGCGCCGGCCTGCTCGACACCGAGCCGGTGCTGGTGGATTACTCTCGCGCCTTCTTCCCGGTGCTGGCCATCGTGCTGGTGGTGCGCAGTTTCATTGCCGAGCCGTACAAGATTCCGTCCAGCTCGATGATGCCCAACCTGCTGATCGGCGATTTCATCCTGGTCAACAAGTTCTCCTACGGCCTGCGCCTGCCGATCAGCAACACCAAGTTCGTGCCGGTGGGCGAGCCCTCGCGCGGCGACGTGGTGGTGTTCCACTTCCCCGGCCACAGCGACAACGACCCGGCCAAGGGCGAGAACTTCATCAAGCGCGTGATCGGCGTGCCGGGCGATACGGTGTCCTTCGACGGCGACAGCGTCACCCTCAACGGCGAAGCGCTGAAGTATGACAACAAGGGCATCTACGCCGGCCACCGTGGCCAGGGCGAAGGCGCCAACCTGCTGGTCGAGCACCTGCCGGGCCGGACCCATACCGTGCTGGAGACCGATTTCCCGCGCGGCCAGGGCCAGTGGACCGTGCCGGCTGGTAAATATCTGGTGATGGGCGACAATCGCGACAACAGCGACGACGGCCGGTTCTGGGGCCTGCTGCCGGAAGAAAACCTGCGCGGCAAGGCCTTCCTGATCTGGCTGAACTGCTCGGGCTGGTTCTGCAAGGACGGCTTCGAACCGTCGCGTATCGGTTCGGGCATCAACTGAAACTGACTTCACATCCATTCGCGTATCTGGGGAGAAACGCCATGAAGACGATGAACACGCAGCGCGGCATGACTTTGACCTCGTTCCTGGTCGTACTGGCCGTGGTCGGGTTCTTCCTGTACATCGGCATGAAGCTGTTCCCGATGTACCAGGAGTACTACTCGGTGCGTTCGGCCATGAAGAGCCTGGCGGCCGAGCCCAACGTGGGCACCATGGCGCCGGCGCAGATCCAGGACCTGTTCTTCAAGCGGCTGTACATCAACTACTCGGACAACGTGAAGCCGGCCAACGTCAAGTTCGCCCGACGCGATGGCGGCTGGACCCTTACCGTCAACTACGAAGTGCGCCGCCCGCTGGTCGGCAACCTGGACGTGGTTGGCAAGTTTGAATCGACCCAGGACCTGACCCGTAGCGGTGCCGAATAAACCTTTCCAACGTGGTGACCTGATCGGTCACAGCTTCCGCGATCCGGCCCTGCTGAAGCAGGCGCTGACCCATCGCAGTGCCGGTGCGCCGCATAACGAGCGCCTGGAATTCCTGGGCGACAGCATCGTCAACCAGATGGTGGCCGAGGCCCTGTACCACCGCTGGCCCAAGGCCGACGAGGGCGCGCTGACCCGCGCCCGCGCCGCGCTGGTGCGGGAAGAGGCGCTGGCGGTGATCGCGCGCACCCTGCAGCTGGGCGAGCGCCTGATCCTGGGCGCCGGCGAAATGAAGTCCGGCGGGCACCGCCGCGACTCGATCCTGGCCGACGCCGTGGAAGCGGTGGTGGCTGCGATCTACCTGGATGGGGGCTTCGAGGCCTGCCGCACGGTGGTGCTGCCCTGGTTCAGTGCCTCCATGGAGGCGCTGCCGGCCACCGGGCGCCCGGAAAAGGACCCCAAGACCCGCCTGCAGGAATGGCTGCAGGCCCGACAGAAGGCGTTGCCGCAGTACGAACTGGTGTCAGAATCCGGTGACGACCACGCCAAGCACTTCCGGGTACGCTGCAACGTAGCCGACCCCGCCGCCAGCATCGAGGGCGAAGGCTCCTCGCGGCGGATTGCCGAACAACAGGCGGCTGCGGCCGTCCTTGAACAACTGGATTCCAAGTGAGCGAACAGATTCCCCATCATTGCGGCAGTGTGGCCGTCATCGGCCGCCCGAACGTGGGCAAGTCGACCCTGACCAACGCGCTGGTCGGCGCCAAGGTCAGCATCGTCTCCAACCGCCCGCAGACCACGCGCCATCGCCTGCTGGGCATCGCCACCTATCCCGAAGGCCAGCTGGTGCTGGTCGACACCCCGGGGCTGCACAAGGTGCAGAAGCGGGCGATGAACCGGGTGATGAACCGCGCTGCCCGCGGCTCGCTGGAAGGCGTGGACGCCGGCCTGCTGGTGATCGAAGCCGGTCGCTGGGACGAAGAGGACAGCCTGGCCTTCAACGTGCTGCGCGACGCCGGCGTGCCGGTGGTGCTGGTGGTCAACAAGATCGACCGCCTGAAGGACAAGGGCGCGCTGCTGCCGTTCCTGCAGGAAGTCACCAACGGCCGCGATTTCGCCGCCGTGCATCCCATTTCCGCGCAGAAGCGCAACGGCCTGGAAGCGCTGGTGCGCGACGTGCTGAAGCTGCTGCCGGAAGCCCCGCCGATGTTCGGGGAGGATGAGATCACCGACCGCAGCCAGCGTTTCCTGGCCGGCGAACTGGTACGCGAGCAGCTGATGCGCCAGCTTGGCGAAGAACTGCCGTACGCCACCACGGTGGAAATCGAGCGCTTCACCGAAGACGGCAACCTGCTGCGCATCGGCGCGGTCATCTGGGTCGAGCGCGAGGGCCAGAAGGCCATCGTGATCGGCAAGGGCGGCGCCCGCCTGAAGGAGATCGGGGCCAAGTCGCGCCTGCAGATGGAGCGTCTGTTCGGGGCCAAGGTGTTCCTGGAAACCTGGGTGCGCGTGCGTGAAGGCTGGTCCGACGACGAGGCCGCACTGAAGGCCTTCGGCTACGAATAAGCCGTTGCGGTCGCTTCGATGCTGATCGAGGACGACACCGGGTTCGTGCTGCACGCACGGGCCTACCGCGAGACCAGCCTGCTGGTGGAGGTGCTGAGCGCGCAGCATGGCCGTATCGGCGTGCTGGCGCGCGGGGTCTCCACCGCGAAAGGGCAGGTGCTGCGCGCCGCCCTGCAGCCCCTGCAATGGATCCGCTTCAGCGCGCAGCAGCGCGGTGAGCTGGCGCAGTTGCGCGGTGCCGAGGCCCTGGATGCAGCGCCGCGGCTGGTGGGGCAGGCCATGCTGGCCGGTTTCTACCTGAGTGAACTGACCCTGCGCCTGGCCCCGCGCCAGGACCCGCTGCCTGATCTCTATCTGGCCTACGGCGAAGCGCGCGCGCGACTGGCGGTGGGCGCCGGCCTGGCCTGGACCCTGCGCCGTTTCGAGCGCGAGCTGCTGGCGGCACTGGGCCTGGGCTTCGATCTGGAAACGGCCAGCGACGGCCAGCCGATTGATCCGGCGGCGCGTTATGCGCTGGACCCGCAGGAGGGTCCGCAGCGGCTGTTGAGCGTGCGTGACGGCGAGCGCAGTGCCGCGGCCACCGGTTCGGCGCTGCTGGCGCTGGGCGCCGACGAAGAACCCGATGCGGCCGACCTGGCCAGCCTGCGGCTGCCGATGCGGCGGGTGCTGGCCCATCACCTGGGCGCACGCGGCCTGAAATCCTGGGAGCTGCTGGAGCAGCTGTCCCCCCGCCGCTGAGCGGTTTGTCGGCAGGGCTTGCAGCCCTGCACCTGCTACCGTCAACGTCAAAAGCTGGCTATCCGTGGAATGGCGGGGTGGGTCCGGTTGAGGGGGACGCTGCAAGTACGTCCCTGTAAGCTCGGTCGCCGCATCCATGCGGCTCACGCCCCCTCAACCGGACCTACCCCGCCTTCGACAGTTTTCCGCGATCTGTCGGAACGGCATATTGGCCTGGTAGGTGTCGACCTTGGTCGACACAGTAGATCCACGCCATGCGTGGATGCTTTTCGAACGCGCTTCGAAATTTCTGATTCCGATTGAGATTCATCCACGCATGGCGTGGATCTACTGGCCGCCGGGACCCCTTGACAGTTTCCGCGATCTGTCGGAACCGCATATTGGCCTGGTAGGTGTCGACCTTGGTCGACACGGTAGATCCACGCCATGCGTGGATGCTCTTCGAACGCACTTCGAAATTTTTGATTCCGATTGAGATTCATCCACGCATGGCGTGGATCTACTGGCCGCCGGGACCCCGTGACCGTTCTCTGCGATCTGTCGGCACCGCTTGCTCTGTAGGTGTCGACCTTGGTCGACACGGTAGATCCACGCCATGCGTGGATGCTTTTCGAACGCACTTCGAAACTTCTGATTCCGATTGAGATTCATCCACGCATGGCGTGGATCTACTGGCCGCTGGGAACCGGTGACAGTCCCGCGCGATCTGTCGGAACCGCATCTTGCTCTGGTAGGTGTCGACCTTGGTCGACACGCTCTGTCAGATACCGAATTGTCTCTGGGGTCCGAGCCCGTTGCGCAGCAACGGGATCCGACCCCGTGCCGTTCCGACAGATCGCGGAAAACTGTCGAAGGCGGGGTGGTGTGGGTGGGCAGGATCGCAGGCGCCATGGATGGCGCCTACGAGCCTACAGGGACGTACTTGCGGCGTGTCCTGGCCACCCACACCGCCCCGCCATCCCACGGATAGCCCGCTGTTGCTTCGGCCGTTGACGTTGATTCGGCAGGTGCAGGGCTGCAAGCCCTGCCGCCCCCCACGCCCTCAGTGCAGCAGGGAAGCCACGGCGGCGCGGAAGCCCGCCTGGGCCTGCCCGGAGTCGGGCGCGTGGTGCAGCTGGCGCACGGCACGGCCCAGCCGGGCCGCCCCCACGAAGCCACAACTGGCCTGTAGCCGATGCAGCTGGCTGCGCAGCTGGCGCTCGTCGTGCTGGTCCACCGCCTGTTCGACCGCATCGCGGACCCCCGGCAGCTCGGCCAGGAACAGCTCACGCAGGGCAATCAGGTGGTTGCGTTGGCCGTTCAGTGCCGCCAGGGCCGCCGTCTCATCCCAGTCTTCCACGGCCAGCTCAACCGCGGCCGGCGGCAGCGGCGCAGCGCCCGGGCTGTTCACCAGCGCCCGGCGCACTGCCTTCAGCAGTTGATCACGGCCCAGCGGCTTCACCAGGGTGTCGCTGAAGCCTGCTTCACGCAGGCTGGCATGAATGGAGGCATCGCCGTCGGCGGTATGGGCCAATGCCGGGGTGTCCGGATGCGACTGGCGCAGCGCCTGCAACAGCTGGGCGCCATTGCCGTCGGGCAGGTTCACGTCGATCAGCCACAGGTCATGCGTGCCCGGCTCGCCACGGGCAAGCGCGCTGGCAAGTGAGTCAGCAGTGTCCACATCGGCTGGTAACGTTTCCAACGCCGCTTTGAAAAAACCGCGGCTGATAATGTCGTCCTCGACAAGCAGGAAGCGGGGCCGGCTGGTCCGCGGGGTCATCTGCATAGGGCTGCCTCCATGTCAGCTGTGGACAATCATCATGCACGGCGGCGGCGTGTGCAAGCGGCCATCGGCCCGCCCGGCCAGGATCTGCGACAATGTGCGCCCTTTTTTGCCCGCAGCCTGTCGCCACGTGGCCCGATCCCGTTCCCGCATCGACCGTACCCCGTTCCAGACCGAAATCCTCGACCTCAGCCATGACGGTCGTGGCGTCGCCCGCCGTGAAGGCGAAGGCGGCAAGGTCACCTTCATCAGCGGCGCCCTGCCGGGCGAAGTGGTGATGGCCGAACAGACCGCCCGCAGCCGCCACTTCGACGAGGCGCGCACGGTGGAAGTGCTGCAGGCCTCGCCGCAGCGCGTCACCCCCAAGTGCCCGCACTTCGGCACCTGTGCCGGCTGCGTGCTGCAGCACCTGGACGAAAGCCAGCAGATCGTGGCCAAGCAGCGCGTGCTGATGGACAACCTGGAGCGCATCGGCCACGTCACCCCGGGCACCGTGCTGCCGCCGCTGGTCGGGGACAGCTGGGGCTACCGCCGCAAGGGCCGCTTCTCGGTCCGCCGGGTGGAAAAGAAGGACAAGACCCTGGTCGGTTTCCGCGAACAGGATCCGCGTTTCGTGGCCGACCTGAGCCAGTGCCTGACCGTGATCCCGGAAATCGGCACCAAGGTCCAGGACCTGTCCACCTTCATTGAAGGCCTGGATGGCAAGCGCGACATTCCGCAGATCGAGTTCATCGGCGGCGACAATGCCATTGCCCTGACCGTGCGCCACCTGCAGCCGCTCAGCGATGCCGACCGCGCCGCCTGGGCCGCGTTCGGCCAGCAGCACGGGTTTGCCATCTACCTGCAGCCGGGCGGCCTGGACACCGTGCACCCGCTGGACGGGCAGGGCGTGCCGCTGTCGTTCCGGCTGGCGCCGTGGGACGTGGAACTGGCCTTCCGCCCGCTGGATTTCATCCAGGTCAACGCCAAGCTGAACGAGGCGATGATCGCCCGTGCGCTGGAATTGCTGGAGCCGGGCTCCGATGAGCGCGTGCTCGACCTGTTCTGCGGCCTGGGCAATTTCACCCTGCCGCTGGCACGCAAGGTGCGCGAAGTGGTGGGCGTGGAAGGCGATGCCGGCCTGGTCGCGCGCGCCCGCGAAAACGCCGAGCGCAACGGCCTGGCCAACGCACAGTTCTTCAGCGCCGACCTGACCCAGGACCAGCGCGCCACCCCGTGGATGCGCCAGGGCTTCGACAAGCTGCTGCTGGACCCGCCGCGCTCGGGCGCGATCGAAGTGCTGCAGCAGCTGCCGCTGAAGCAGTTCAAGCGCATCGTCTACGTCAGCTGCCACCCCGGTTCGCTGGCGCGCGATGCCGGCTACCTGGTCAACGAACAGGGCTTCACCCTGGTCAGTGCCGGTGCCATGGACATGTTCCCGCACACCGCGCACGTGGAAAGCATCGCGGTCTTCGAAAAGCGCTGACGCCGCGCGGGCACCGGGGTGACCCTGGTGCCCGCCGCCACACGTGGCGTCGCGTCGGCTATCGGGGCGCCGGCGCGCTGCGCCACTGGCCATCCTCGCGGATGAACGCCAGCGTTTCGGTGCCTTGCTCATCGCCCACCTGGGCGGTGACCGCGCATTCGAAGACGGCGCGCTCGTCGGGCACTTCGCAGTCGGCAACCTCCAGCACCTGCGCGTCGCGCACGGCCAGCATGAAGCGCGCGCGCTCCTCGGCATCGCTCTCACGCGCCGCCACGGTCGCCAGATGCGCGCGCAGCAGCGGTTGTACTTCCTCGCGACTGGGCGCGGGCGTCGGCAGGCGGCGCGGATCGGGCAGGGTCCACTGGCCATCCACCCAGGCCAGGTGCAGCAGGCGCGCACCCGATTTCATGCCGGCGCTGCCCACCACGATGCACGTGGCAGTGTCCGCGGTGCTGCCCACCGCGCAGCTGCTCAGCGATTCCAGCGTGGGCCGGAACGCCATCGCGACCAGGCTGCTGCTGTCACTGCGCGGGCGCGCGGCGATCTGTTCGGCAATCGCCAGATCCATCGCGTCCTGCGCCTGCTGCAGGGTGGGCAGGGCAGGGGCCTGGGCCAGGCATGCGCCCGCGGGCAGCAGCAGGGCCAGCGCCAGCGGGCGCAGCGTGGAAAGGGAAAGGGATAGTGTCATGGTTCAGCGATCCTTGCAGGGCGGGGCAGTGTAGTGCGGCGGCCGCGCGCCGGGTAGGCAGGTCGCTGCTGGCGGCCGCATACTTCGCCCATGGGCATTGAAATCGAACGCAAGTTTCTGGTGACCGGCGACGGTTGGCGTACCGCCGCGCATCGGGTCATTCCAATGGCGCAGGGCTATATCAACGACATGGGCGCACTGGATCGCGGCACCCAGAACGCCTCGGTGCGCGTGCGCATCGAAGGCGAACAGGCTGCGCTGAACCTGAAGTCGCGCACCCTGGGGCACACCCGCCAGGAGTTCGATTACCCCATTCCCGTGGACGATGCCCGCGACCTGCTGGCGCTGTGCGTGGGCGGGTTGATCGACAAGCGCCGCCATCTGGTCGAACACGCAGGGCTGACCTGGGAAGTGGACGAGTTCCTGGGCGACAACGCCGGCCTGGTGGTGGCCGAGGTGGAACTGGACAGCGCCGACCAGGCCATCGACCTGCCGGACTGGGTGGGCGCGGAAGTGACCGACGACGCGCGCTATTACAACGTCGCGCTGGCCAGCCATCCCTATTCACAGTGGTGAAGTGCTGATCGGCCGATAGCGCCCGACAGCGCCCCCTTTTGCCGCGGCGGACGGCCCCCATCTTGGGGGCATGAGAATCGATATCTATTCCGACGTGGTCTGCCCCTGGTGCTGGATCGGCAAGCATCGTTTCCAGCAGGGCGTGCAGTTGCTGGGCGCCGATGCGCCCGCCCTGGATATCCATTGGCAGCCGTTCCAGCTGGACCCGGACGCTGATGCCACGCCGGTCCCGCTACGCCAGGCCTATGCGCGCAAGTTCGGCGGGGCCGAGCGCACCGAACAGATCCTGGGCCAGACCCAGTCCACCGCGCAGGCCGAGGGCCTGCCGATGGACTTCGGCCAGGGCCAGGTGCGGGTGACCACGCTGCCTGCGCACCGCCTGCTGTGGCTGGCCGGCGAACACGGCGTGCAGGACGCGGTGGGCGAAGCACTGTTCCGCGCCCACTTCGAGCATGGCCAGAACCTGGCCGACCCGGCCGTGCTGGTGAAGGCCGGTGCGGCCGGCGGGCTGGCCGCAGCCGAGATCGAACAGATGCTGGCGTCCGACCGCGGCCTGGCCCAGGTGCAGGCGCTGGGCATTTCCTCGGTGCCCACCTTCGTGATCGACGGGCGCTGGGCGATTTCCGGCGCGCAGCCGCCGGAAGCCTTCGCCCAGGCGCTGCGCCAGATTGCCGCCGAGCAGGGTGCACCGTCGGCCGCCGCTGCCGACGAGGCCTGTGGCCCGGACGGCTGCGCCGTGTAGTACGCGCGGGGTCAGAGCCCCTGCGGGGATCCGACCCCTGTGCCAGAGCCCCTGCGGGGATCCGACCCCGGGGTCGGATCCCCGCAGGGGCTCTGACCCCGTTCCCGTGTTCAGCCGAACACTGCGTCCATCGGCCGGTTCTGCGACAATGCGGCACTGCGCCATGCGGGCGCCTGTTGTGGAGATCGACCCATGCTGCTGATCGGCGTTGCCGGCACTGAACTGACCGCCCAGGAACGCGACTGGCTGCAGCACGATGCCGTGGCCGGGGTGGTGCTGTTCAAGCGCAACTTCGCCTCGCGCCAGCAGGTGACCGATCTGACCGCCGCCATCCGCGCCGCCGCACCGCGCCCGCAGTTGCTCTGCGTGGACCAGGAAGGCGGCCGCGTGCAGCGCTTCCGCGAAGGCTACAGCGAACTGCCGCCGCTGCAGGACATCGGCGCCCTCTACGCGCGCGATCCGCAGCAGGCGCTGGCGCTGGCCGAACAGCACGCCTGGCTGATGGCCAGTGAAGTGCGCGCCAGCGGCCTGGACCTCAGCTTCGCCCCGGTGGTGGATCTGGCCCGTGGCAACCGCGCCATCGGCAACCGCGCCTTCAGTGAAGACCCGCAGGTGGTCGCCGCCTTCACTGCCGCCTATGTGCGCGGCATGCATGCGGTGGGCATGGCCGCCACGCTCAAGCATTTCCCCGGCCACGGCACCGTGCTGGAAGACACCCACGTCGATACCGCCATCGACCCGCGCGCGCTGGACGAACTGCGCGCGCAGGACCTGGTGCCGTTCGGCGCCGGCATTGCCGCCGGTGCCGATGCGGTGATGATGGCCCACGTGATCTACCCGCAGGTCGCCCCCGAGCCGGCCGGCTATTCGCCGCGCTGGATCCAGGACATCCTGCGCGGTGAACTGGGCTTCCGCGGCGTGGTGTTCTCCGATGACATCGGCATGGCCGCCTCGCACAGTGCCGGTGGCGTGCCGGCACGCGTGCATGCCCACCTGGATGCCGGCTGCGACGTGGTGCTGGTCTGCCACCCCGAGCTGGTCGATGAAGCCCTGCACGCCGTGCAGGGCCGTTCACTGAATACCGCCGCGCTGCTGGGCCTGCTTGGCCGCGGCGCACTTGGCTGGGACGGCCTGCTGGCCGATGCCCGCCATGGCACCACCCAATCCCATCTGCTGCAAACCCTTGGAAGAACCGTCTGATGCCGAACCTCACCATTTCCCAGGCCCTGGCCCAGGCTGACCTGCTGGTCGACCGCCCCACCATCGACAAGGCCATTGCCAGCATCGCCGACGCCATCGCGCGCGACTACAAGGGCGAGGTGCCGCTGTTCCTGTCGATCATGCACGGCGCGCTGCCGTTCGCCGGCCAGCTGGCGCTGGAGCTGGGCGCGCGGGGCCAGGATGTGCAGTTCGATTACCTGCACGCCACCCGCTACCGGGGTGAAACCACCGGCGGCGACCTGGTCTGGAAGCACAAGCCGGCCACCTCGCTGTTCGGCCGCCGCGTGCTGCTGGTGGACGACATCCTGGACGAGGGCTACACCCTGCAGGGCGTGCGCACCTGGTGCCTGGAACAGGGCGCCACCGACGTGCGCATCGCCGCGATGACTGTGAAGAAGCACGATCGCGGCCTGCCGGACGTCACCGCCGATTACGCCGGCATCGAGCTGCCGGACCGTTACGTGTTCGGCTTCGGCATGGATGTGAACGAGACCCTGCGCTGCGTGCCGGCCATCTATGCCATGAAGGAGTGACGGCGCGGCCGTCCGCGGCCGGTCCCACCCTGTCGCCGGCGCCTTCGGGTGCCGGCGTTCGTCTTTTTCTGGAGTGATTCCCATGCAACAGATTGCCCTGGCCGTGATCGGCGGTACCGGTGTCTACAACCTGGCCAAGCTGGACGATGTGCAGACCCACGAGGTCGAGACCCGCTTCGGCCGTCCGTCGGGCCCGGTGCGCGTCGGCACCCTGCTGGGCCACCGCGTGGCCTTCCTGGCCCGCCACGGTGAGGGCCATTCGCTGCCGCCGCACAAGATCAACTACCGCGCCAACCTGGCCGCGCTGCAGCAGATCGGCGCGCAGCGCGTGCTGGCGCTGAACACGGTGGGCGGCATCGGCGACGACTTCGGTCCGCGCGTGCTGGCCTGTCCGGACCAGGTAATCGATTACACGTGGGGTCGTATCAGCACGATCTGCGAAGAAGACGGCACCGACGTGGTCCACGTTGATTTCGGTCATCCGTACACGCCGATGCTGCGCAGCAAGATCCTGGCGGCGGCGAAAGTGACCGGGGTGAAGGTGCACGACGGCGGCTGCTACGGCGCCACCCAGGGCCCGCGCCTGGAAACCATTGCTGAAATCGCCCGCATGCGCCGCGATGGCTGCGATCTGGTGGGCATGACCGGCATGCCTGAAGCCGCGCTGGCACGGGAGCTGGGGCTGGATTACGCCTGCCTGGCGATCGTGGCCAACTGGGCCGCCGGCTGTGGCGACGGCGAGGAGATCACCATGGCCGAAGTGCTGGCAAACGTGCAGGCCGCCAGCAACGGACTTCCGGAACTGGTAGGCGAATTGGCGCGGGGGTGATTGTCATCCTCGGGCAAGCTTTGCATACTCAGCCGGTACGCGGGTTCAGCGTACACCACCCATTCATTGCAAAGGTCTCGCATTAACATGCCGAACGGTACCGTCAAGTGGTTCAACGACGCCAAGGGATTTGGCTTCATCTCGCCGGAGGATGGCAGCGCCGACGTGTTCGCGCACTTCTCCGCCATCAACTCCAAGGGCTTCCGCAGCCTGCAGGAAGGCCAGCGTGTCACCTATGACGTGACCCAGGGCCCGAAGGGTGCCCAGGCTTCGAACATTACGCCGGCCGAGTGATCCACTCGACAGTGCGTTGAAAACCCCGCTACGGCGGGGTTTTTTTTTGCGCAGGGCAACGGCGGGCGCTCCGGCGTCGGCCAGTAGATCCACGCCATGCGTGGATGCCGTTGCGGGTTCCCTTCGCCATTGGCAATCCGCCTCGGGCACAATGCAGGCATGACGGAACGACTGCGCATTGCCGTGATCGGCTACGGCACCGCTGGCCAGGCATTGGCCATCCTGCTCACCCGTGATGGCCACGAGGTGGAGATCTTCGAACGTGTGCCCACGCCCGGCCCGGTAGGGGCCGGCTTCCTGCTGCAGCCCAGCGGCCTGCAGGTGCTGTGGCAGATGGGCCTGCTCGACGCCGTGCGTGCGCACGCCGCGCCGGTGCACCGCCTGTACGGCGATACGCCCTGCGAACGCGCGGTGATGGACATGGGCTATGCCGGTCTGGATGCACGCCTGCACGGGCTGGGCATGCAGCGCGGCGCGCTGTTCTCGTTGCTGGAAGATGCGCGCGAAGGCGCCGGCCACCTGCACGTGGGCACCGCCATCGAGGCGGTGGACAGCGCACAGGGGCGCGTACGCGATGCGCAGGGGCGCTGGCACGGCCCGTTCGACCTGGTGGTGGCCGCCGATGGCGCGGCATCCACCCTGCGCGGCAGTGTTGAGGGCGGCACCGCGCTGGACCGCGTCTACCCGTGGGGTGCGCTGTGGTGCCTGCTGCCGGCCGAAGACTGGCCGCACATGCAGGAGCTGCGGCAACGCTACGTGGCGGCGCGCAAGATGATCGGCCTGCTGCCGGTGGGCACCCGCCCCGGTGATGCCACGCCGCGCCTGAGCTTCTTCTGGAGCCTGCCGCGTGATGATTTCGAGCGCTGGCAGCGGGACGGCATGGCGCCCTGGCTGCAGGAACTGCATGCCCTGTGGCCGCAGGCCAGCGCGCGCTTCGCGCACCTGGTCGATGCCGGCCAGCTGGCACGCGCGGTGTACCGCGATGCGGTGATGAAGCGCTGGCACCATGGCCGCCTGGTGCTGGCCGGTGATGCCGCACACTCGATGAGCCCGCAGCTGGGGCAAGGCGTGAACATGGCCCTGATCGATGCACTGGCGCTGCGCGATGCGCTGCGCAGCCACCGTGGCGAAGCGGCGCTGCAGGCCTACCAGGCACAGCGGCGTGCGCATGTGGCGGTGTACCAGCGCTGGAGCCGCTGGTTGACGCCGCTGTTCCAGTCCAATGGCGATCTATGGGCGCATGCGCGCGACGTCCTGCTTGGCCCGATGGGGCGCATGCCGGGCGGGCGCGGGCACATGCTGCGCGTGCTCAGCGGTACCCAGCACGGCTGGTTCGGCGCACTGCCGCTGGATCCGGGCTTCATTGCCGCGCTGGCCGAAGCGCCGCGTGCGGCCGCCAGCAGCAGTGCGATCAGCGCTGCCGTGAACGTGCCCGTCACCTGAACTAACGAACATCTCACCCCGGTTGTGCGAGAACAGCTGTGCACGCGCACGCCGCGTCGCCCGTTTTCCTTTCCGTGATCGAACACTCCGTGATCGAACTTCGCGCATGGCCCGGGCGGACGCGCCGTCGCGGCCTGCTGCGGCCCGGATGCGCCGCACGTTCGAAGGAGGATGCCATGTTGTTCGCGGTCCACGAGCTGGAATCGGAAATCTGCAAACTGCGCGGTCTGCTGCAGATGCTGCACGAAGACCAGCCCGACGTGCTGGAGGATGTCTTTGAATTCCACGTGGGTAGCCTGATCAGCCACGCGGGCGCCGAACACCATGGCTACATCCGCACCTGTGCGCAGGAAATGCTGGCGGCGGTGCGTGCGCTGCCGCGCCACGTCGGCAACAGCGAGCCCACGTTTCGATTGATGCCCGACATGCTGGCCCGCCCGGCCTAAGCCTGGCGGGGCGGTACCGGCACCAGGCTGCCTTCCACGCAGGCAATGCGCTGTTCGTCGCGCGCGGGCGGTATCACTACGCCCGCGGTGAACGCCGAAAACGCGGGCAGCACGGTGATTCCCGGGCGCAGCCAGAACGCGGGAAAGCGCCGGCGCAGCGCCGGCAGGGCGATCTGCGGATGCAGGTGGCCGGCAATCACCCAGGCGCCGGCTTCGGGCTGTGGTTCGTGGCGCAGCACGATATCCCCCAGTCGCACCTGATCGTGCAGCTGCACGCGCAGCGCCGCTGCGGCAAGCTGGCGGTCGTGGTTGCCTCGGATCACATGCACGTCCAGGCCCGCTTGCTGTTCGCGCCAGGCCAGCCATTGCGCCAGCCACGCCGTGCGGTGCAGCGGGCCATGCAGCACATCGCCCAGGATCCACAGCTCGCGGCACGCGTGCTGCTGCACAAGTGCCTGCAGCCGTTGCAGGTCGCCCTGGGTGCCGCCGGCGGGCAAGGCGATGCCGGCGCGGCGGAACACATCGGCCTTGCCCAGGTGCAGGTCGGCAATCAGCAGGGCCTGCCGGGCCGGCCACAGCAGTGCACGCGCGCCGAGCAGGCGCAGCGTCTGCCCGCCCAGCTGCATGGCCAGCTCAGTGGTCATGGCGGCGTTCCAGCTGTTGCGCGGCGCGTTGCACGCGGGTACGCCAGTCTTCGTTGCTGAACTGGCCGCGCAGGCGCTCGGCCCACAGCGGAAAACCCAGCGGCGTGAGTGAGGCCGGCTGCTGCAGCGCCACCGTCTGCCTGCCAATGCGTGCCAGCGCCTGCTGCAGCCCGGGCAGATCCAATGCATCCTGCAGCACTTCCTGCTCAGCCAGGGCCAGCAGCATGTGCTCGGGGTCGTGCTGGCGCAGCACGTCATGCAGCAGGCCCGCAGAGGCCTGCAACTGGCGCAGCGAGCGCGGCATGCCGCCGGGCAGGCTGGGCACCAGCAGTCCGGCCACGCGCGCGATGCCACGGAACTGGCGGCGTGCCAGCTCGCCCAGGTTCACGGCCGCGCGCAGATCGTCCAGCAGCCCGTCGCGGGTGAACAACGCATGCCAGGCCTGCGCATCCAGGGTGATCGGCTGTGCCGGTGCCAGCACCAGGCCATGATCGTTCACGGCATACCCGATGCTGTTGCGCTGCAGCCGCGTGCAGCGCAGTGACAGCAGCGCGGCCAGTGCCTCATGCACGTGGCGCCCGGCGAACGGGTAGACGAACACGAACTGGCCCTCGCGGCGGCGCACGTCCTCCACCAGCAGCTGCGCCGGCGAGGGCCGCGCGGACACGCGTGCCTGCAGCGCCAGCAGCGGCGCCAGCCACGTTGATTCGGCACTGCCATCACTTCCGGAGAGCACTGCGAGCAAGGCCTGCCCCAGTGGCATCGACAAGGGCAGCTGGCCGCCCTGCCAGCGCGGCACGCTGCCGTCGCCGCGCCCACGCGCCACCCGCACATAGGCGGTCATGTCACGCAGCTGCACCAGCTCCAGCAGGCGCCCGGCGAACTGGAAGCGGTCGCCCGGGCGCAGGCGCCCTGCGAACTGTTCTTCCACCGAACCCAGGCTGCCGCCGCGCAGGAACTGCACGCGCACGCTGCCATCGCTGCTGATGGTGCCGATCGACAGGCGGTGGCGCAGGGCCTGGCGGCGATCGGGCACCCGGTAGGTGCCGCTGTCATCGATCTGCACCTTGTGGAAATCCGGATACTGCGACAGCGCCCGCCCGCCCTGCACGATGAAGTCCAGCACGGCCTGCCACTGCGCATCGGTCAGATCGGCAAAGGCGTGGGTGCGCCGCACCTGGGCCAGCAGTGCATCGGCCTGGAAGCCGCCGGCCAGCGCGCAGCTCACTGCGTGTTGGGCCAGCACGTCCAGCGACAGGACCATAGGACGGCGTGCTTCCACCACGCCCTCGCGCAGCGCGTTGCGTGCCGCCGCGAATTCGGCCACCTCCAGCGCATGGCTGGGAATGCAGGTGATGCGGCCGCTGGCACCGGGGCGATGGCGTGCGCGGCCGGCGCGCTGGCGCAGGCGCGCCACGCCCTTGGGGCTGCCCAGCTGCAGGACCTGGTCCACCTCCGGGAAATCCACGCCCAGGTCCAGGCTGGAGGTGGCCACCACGCAGCGCAGGCTGCCTGCACGCAGGCCGTCTTCCACCTGCTGGCGCAGGGTCGGGTCCAGCGAGCCGTGGTGCAGGGCCAGACTGTCGGCGTCTTCCGGCCACACCGCGGCCAGCGCCTGGTGCCACAGCTCGGCTTGTGCGCGGGTGTTGGTGAACAGCAGGGTGCTGCGTGCGCCCTGGATCGCCTGCAGGACCCGCGGCAACTGCACCAGGCCCAGGTGGCCGGCCCACGGAAAGCGTTCGCCGGAAGGCGGCAGCAGGGTCTGCACCTGCACCGGTCGCTGCCGCGCGCCTTCCACCAGCGGCGCGTCGGGCTGGTCGGGCAGCAGCACCTGCCGCGCCTGCTGCAGGTTGCCCAGCGTGGCCGACAGCCCCCACAGCTGCAGGCGGGGGCTGGCATCGTGCAACCGTGCCAGGTTCAGCTGCAACAGCACGCCACGCTTGCTGCCCAGCAGTTCATGCCACTCATCCACCACCACGCAGCGCAGGTGCTGCATGCGCGGCAGCGTATCGGGATAGCTCAACAACAGCGCCAGCGATTCGGGCGTGGTCACCAGCACATCCACGCGTCCCTCGCGCGCCTGGCGCCGCTCGCGGTTGCTGGCATCGCCACTGCGCAGGCCGACCTTCCAGCCCAGGCCAACGCCATCGATGACCGTCTGCAGCGCGCGTGCGGTATCGCTGGCCAGTGCCCGCAGCGGGGTGACCCACAGCACCTGCAGCGGACGCACGGCGCTGGCGCGCGCCGGCGCCGGCGGTGGATCGATCAAGGCCTGCAGCAGGGGCCCGCCGAACATCGCCAGGGTCTTGCCGCTGCCGGTGGGCGTGTGCAGCAGGCCCGATTCGCCCGCCAGGTAGTGCCGCCACATCGCGCGCTGGAACGGCAGCGGGCGCCAGCCGCGCGCGGCGAACCACGCCTGCAGGCGCTGCAGGGCCTGCGTACGGGTCATCGCGCCAGCGCCTGCAGGGTGTGCAGCTGGTCGGCCTCGCCGGCGGGCTTGTCGTGGCGCCAGCGCAGGATGCGCGGGAAGCGCACCGCGATGCCCGACTTGTGCCGGCTGCTGCGGTTCACCGCTTCGAATCCCAGCTCGAATACCTGAACGGCGTCGACGCTGCGCACCGGGCCAAAGCGCTCGCGGGTGTGCGCGCGGATCCAGCGGTCCAGCGCCAGGATCTCCTTGTCGTCCAGGCCCGAATAGGCCTTGGCCACCGGTACCAGCGCGTCACCGTCCCACACCCCGAAGGTGTAGTCGGTGTACAGGGTGCTGCGCCGCCCATGGCCGGCCTGCGCGTACAGCAGCACCGCATCGATGGTGAGCGGCTCGATCTTCCACTTCCACCAGTCGCCGCGGCGGCGCCCGGCCTGGTAGACCGAATCGCGGCGCTTGATCATCAGCCCTTCAACGCCGCGTTCGCGGGCACCGTCACGCAGGCGCGCGGCCTCGGCCCAGTCCTCGGCGAGCACCGGTGGCGAGAGCTGCAGGCGAGGATCGGCCAGTGCATCGAGCAGCTGCGCCAGCTGCGCGCGGCGTTCGTGCAGCGGCAGCTCGCGAAGATCCTGGCCATCGCGTTCCAGCAGGTCGTAGGCCAGCACGCGCACCGGCGTGTTGCGCAGGGTGGCGGCACCGGGTTTGCGGCGCTGGATGCGGGTCTGCAGGGCAGTGAAGGCGCGCGGCAGGTCATCGGCGCTGTCCCAGGCCAGCAGCTCGCCGTCGATCACGCAGCCATCGGGCAGTCCGGCGGCGGCCTGTTCGATTTCGGGGAAGCGACCATCCAGCCGCTCTTCGCCGCGCGACCACAGGGCCACCTCGCCATTCCGGCGCAGCAGCTGCAGGCGGATGCCGTCCCACTTCCATTCCAGCAACCAGTCATCCAGCGCGCCCAGCCGCTCGGCCGGCGCGCCTTCCAGCGGCGAGGCCAGGAAGAACGGGTAGGGCTGCTGGCGGTCGGTCGGCAGCTCGTCTGGCGACAGCAGCTGCGCCAGCGCGGCGGGCGAGGGCACCCACTCACCCAGCATGCGCTGGGCAATGCGGGCGATGTCCAGCCCCGACCATTCGGCCAGCGCCTGCTGCACGAGTCGCTGCGATACGCCCACGCGCAGGGCGCCGGTCAGCAGCTTGTTGAACACCAGGCGTTCGGCGGCGGGCAGTTGCTGCCAGCCCTGCAGCACGGCGGCGTGGCGTACCGTCTCGTCCTGGTTGGCCACCGCCAGCAGATGCTGTTCGATCCAGTCGGCCAGGGCCCGTTCGGGGGCGGGCGTTGCCGGGTCATCCAGCAGCAGGGTCAACGTTTCGGCCAGGTCGCCCACCTGCGCATAGCTGTCTTCCACCAGCCAGGCCGGAAGCCCGGACGCCTCGGTGATCCAGCGGCGCAGCTCACCACTGGCGGCCACCTTGCGGCGCGCGCCGCCCACCTTGCCACCGCTCAGCAGGTACAGCGCCCATGCTGCATCGCGTGGACGTGCCGTGCGGAAGTAGTCGACCAGCGCGGCCCGCTTGTCCAGCGTTGCGGTGCTGCGGTCCAGGCGCTGGTAGAGCGCGGCGAAGGCCTTCATTCCTCGGCCCCGAAATCGGTGCGGAAGGCCTCGGCGGCCACGCCGCGCTCGCGCAGGAAGGGGATCAACGCATCGGTGTTGCCGTGGGTGGCGATGATGCGCCGCGCGCCGGTCTGTTCGATGGTCTGCAGCAGCGCCGGCCAGTCGGCGTGGTCGGAAATGACGAAGCCGCGGTCAACATTGCGCCGGCGCCGGTTGCCGCGCAGCTGCATCCAGCCCGACGCGAACGCCAACTGGTGACGGCCGAAGCGGCGCAGCCACGGCGTGCCTGCCGCCGACGGCGGGGCCAGGATCAGCTGCCCGGCGGCATCCGGGATACGCCCCTGTTCGGCCACGGTCACCGTGTCCAGCATGTCCACCCCGGCCTGGCGGTAGACCGCCACGCCATTGGCGATGGCGCCGTGCAGCCAGGCCGGCTGGTCGTCCAGCGGCAGCAGTTCGGCCAGCACGCGCTGGGCCTTGCCCAGTGCGTAGCACAGCAGCACCGCCGCTTCCCCGCGCGCGGCGCATTCGCGGCGCCAGGCGACGATGTCGGCCGCCACATCGGCGGTGTGCGGCCAGCGGTAGATCGGCAGGGCGAAGGTGGCTTCGCTGATGAAGGTATCGCAGGGCACGACCTCGAACGGCGTGCAGGTGGGATCGTGCTGGCGCTTGTAATCGCCCGAGGCCACCCAGACCTGGCGCCCATCGTCGATGCGCACCTGGGTCGAGCCCAGCACATGCCCCGCCGGGTGCAGCGATACCTGCACCCGGCCCAGCGAAAAGGGCGTGCCTTCGGCATGCGCGTGCAGCGGCACATCGCCCAAGCGCCAGCGCAGGATCGGCACGCTGCCGGTGCTGCAGTGGTATTCGCCCATGCCCGGGCGCGCGTGGTCGCCATGGCCATGGGTGATGACCGCGCGCGGCACCGGCCGCCACGGATCGATGTGGAAATCGCCGGCGGCGCAGTACAGGCCTTCTGGCCGCAATACCACCAGATCTTCGTTGTCGCTCATGTGGCCACTCTGGCGCGGCGCTCGTGCAGGCGGTGAGAACCGCGCTGAACGGGCGCTGGCCGGACGATGCGGCACAATCGAGGGGCTCCTTTTCCGCAACGGGAAGCAATGGATGAACGGACCGGGCTTCAGCAGCAACGTTCCCTACGAAACGCACGTGGTGCTGAACCAGCCACCACCGTTCGCCGGGCGGCAGTTATGGACCGACGATGTCGCGCTGGCCGAGGCAGTGCAGCGTGAGGGCGGCGGTGCCTTCGCGCCGCGCCTGGCGGTGTATGGCGCACTGGCCGGCGATGAGCTGTACCGCCTGGGGTTCGATGCCAACCGCGACCGGCCGCGCCTGCGCACGCACGATGCGCAGGGGCACCGCATCGATCTGGTGGAGTTCCATCCGGCGTACCACCAGCTGATGGGCACGGCCAAGCAGCACGGCGTGGCGGGGCTGTCCTGGCACGAACCGCAACCGGGCGCACACGTGGCGCGCGCGGCGCTGAGCTACCTGCATCACCAGGCCGAAGCGGGCACCAGTTGCCCGCTCACCATGACCCACGCTGCCGTGGCGGTGCTGCACTCGCAGCCGCACCTGGCCGAGTGGGCACGCAAGGCGGCCGCTCCGGTCTACGATTCGCGCGATGTGCCGGTGGCCGACAAGGCCGGCATCACCCTGGGCATGGGCATGACCGAAAAGCAGGGTGGCTCGGACGTGCGTGCCAACAGCACCCACGCCGAGCCGATCGACGGCGAGCGTTATCGCTTGTCGGGGCACAAGTGGTTCTTCTCCGCGCCGATGAGCGATGGCTTCCTGGTGCTGGCGCAGGCCCCCGGTGGGCTGACCTGCCTGCTGATGCCACGCCGCCTGGCCGATGGTGACCGCAATGCGTTCCGGCTGATGCGCTTGAAGGACAAGCTGGGCGACTGGGCCAACGCGTCCAGCGAAGTGGAGTTCTGCGGTGCACAGGCCTGGCGCGTGGGCGAGGAGGGGCGCGGGGTGGCCACCATCATCGGCATGGTGATGATGACCCGGCTGGACTGCATGCTGGGCGCGGCGGCGGAAATGCGCATGGCCCTGGCCCAGGCGCTGCACCATGCACGGCACCGGCGCGCGTTCGGCAAGCCGCTGGTGGACCATGCGCTGATGACCAACGTGCTGGCTGATCTGGCGCTGGAATCCGAGGCGGCCACGGTGCTGGCCATGCGCATCGCCCGCGCGGTGGATCGCGCCGCCATCGATCCGGCAGAAGCCGCGCTGGCGCGGGTGGGCACGGCGCTGGGCAAGTACTGGCTGTGCAAGCGCGCCCCGGCCTTCGTCAACGAGGCGCAGGAATGCCTGGGCGGCGCTGGCTACGTGGAAGAGTCGATGCTGCCGCGCCTGTACCGGCAGGCGCCGTTGAATTCGATCTGGGAAGGCAGTGGCAACATCCAGTGCCTGGACGTGCTGCGCGCGCTGTCGCGTGAGCCGGAAACAATGGCCGCCCTGCAACAGGAACTGCAGGCGGCGGCCGATGCCGACCTGCGCTACTCGCAGGCGCTGCAGCGCTGGGAAGAATCACCCGGGTTCGACGAGGGGCAGGCACGCGCCTTCTGCGAGCGCACGGCACTGCTGCTGCAGGCCGCCGTGCTGTTGCGGGCGGAAAGCCCCATGGCCGACGCCTTCATCCGCAGCCGGTTGCAGGGCGAGCATGGCCTGGCGCTGGGGACGTTGCCGCCGGGGCTGGAACTGGGCGAGATGCTGGCGCGCGCCCTGCCGTAACGTCGCCGGGCCAAAAGGCCCGGCGACACGGGAAGCATCAGTGCTTGGCTTCTTCGTGGGCCGCGTTGGCCTTCGCGTCATCTGCGACATCGCGGGCCTTGTCGGCCACCTTCTGCGCGGCATCGGCGGTGGCATCGCTGGCATGCGCGGCCGCATCGGTGGCCGCAGCCTTGGCCTGGTCGGCGGCGGTGGCGGTCGCATCGGCGGCCTTGTCCAGCGCCTGCTGGGTATCGGCGGCGGCCTGCTCGGAGGCCGCAGCAGTCTTGTCAGCGGCCTCGCGGGTGGCCGCGGCGGCCTGGTCCACTGCATCACGCGCGGCGGCGCCCGCGCTGTCGGCGGCCTGCGCGGCATCCTGGCGGGCCTGTTCGGCTTCCGGGCCCTTGCAGGCGGCCAGGGCCAGCACCAGCGAGGCGGCCAGCAGGGAAGTGGTCAGCGTGCGGATCTTCATGGCGGTCTCCGGTACAGCGATGGATGGGGACGCCAGCCTATTCAGGCCCCTGTGAAGGCCCGGTCGCGAGGCCAACAGCGGCATTCAGGCAAAGAAAAAGCCGCTGGCGAACCAGCGGCTTTTCCAGAACAGCGTGAAGAAAGAAGTTATTACTTCTTGGCTTCTTCAGCAGCGTCCTTGGCCTGCTCGGCGGTGGCTTCACCGGCCTTGGCAGCGTCGGCAGCAGCGCCGGCAGCAGCGTCGGTGGCAGCAGCGCCAGCCTGGGCAGCAGCGTCGGTCGAAGCGTCGGCAGCGGTGGCGGCGGTGTCAGCGGCCTGCTGGGCAGCGTCGGCGGTCTGGGCGCCGGCAGCGGCGGCCTGGTCGGCAGCAGCCTGGGCTTCGGTGGCGGCTTCGTTGGCCGAAGCAGCGGCGTCCTGGGCAGCTTCCTGCTTCGAGCAGGCGGCCAGGGCCAGGGCCAGGGACATAGCGACCAGCAGCTTGTTGATGCTCATTGTGTGAATCCTCGTCGTTAGATTAGGCAACGCGCAACTGCGCGCCGACAACATGATGACAAGCCAAGATTGGGTGTCAAGCGCTCCCGCATTCATTTTTGCGAAATCGCCGTTAATTCCTTTCAGATCAACTCGATGGCGATTGCCGTCGCTTCGCCGCCACCGATGCACAGGGTAGCGATGCCGCGCTTGCCGCCGCGCGTGCGCAATGCGTTGACCAGGGTGACCACCAGACGTGCGCCCGAGGCGCCGATCGGATGGCCCAGTGCGCAGGCGCCGCCATTCACGTTGAGCTTGTCGTGGCTGATGCCCAGTTCACGCATCGGCGCCATGGCCACCACGGCAAAGGCTTCGTTCACTTCGAACAGGTCGACCTGGTCCAGGGTCCATCCGGTCTTCGCCAGCAGGGCGTGGATCGCGCCGATCGGCGCGGTGGTGAACCACTCCGGCTCCTGCGAATGGGTGGCGTGGCCGACGATGCGCGCCAGCGGGGTGATGCCGCGCGCGGCCGCATCCTCTTCGGCCAGCAGGACCACGGCAGCGGCGCCGTCGGAAATGCTGGAGGAACTGGCGGCGGTCACGCTGCCATCCTTCTTGAACGCCGGGCGCAGGGTCGGGATCTTGGCGATGTCCGAACGGCCGGGCTGCTCGTCGCTGGCGAACTCGACCTCACCCTTGCGGGTGGCCACCTTCACCGAGACGATTTCATCGGCGAATGCGCCATTGGCCTGCGCGGCCTGCGCACGGCGCACCGATTCGATGGAATAGGCGTCCTGTTCCTCGCGGGTGAACTGGTACTTGTCCACCGCGCATTCGGCGAATTCACCCATGGCCTTGCCGTCGTAGGCATTGACCAGGCCGTCGTGGGCCATGTGGTCCACCGCCTGGAAGTTGCCGAAGCGGTTGCCGGTGCGCGAGTTGGGCAGCATGTGCGGGGCGTTGGACATCGATTCCATGCCGCCGGCCACCACCACCTTGGCCGAACCGGCCTTGATCAGGTCGTGGCCCAGCATGATGGTCTTCATGCCCGAGCCGCAGACCTTGTTCAGGGTGGTCGCGCCGGCCGACAGCGGAATGCCGGCGGCGATGGCGGCCTGGCGGGCCGGGGCCTGGCCCAGGTTGGCCGACAGCACGCATCCCATCAGGACTTCGGAAACGTCGCTGGCCGGTACCCCGGACTGCTCAAGGGCGGCGGCGATGGCGGCCGCGCCGAGGGTCGGGGTGGGCACGCCGTTGAACTGGCCCAGGAAGGAGCCAATGGCGGTGCGCTTGGCGGCGGCGATGACGATGTTGGACATGGCAATCTCGTTGATGCGTGAGCAATGTTCGGAAAGGAGACGGCGGGCGTTGGAAGCGGCGCCATTTCCCGGCAGACTGCGTGGGGGTCGACCCAGTATAGAGGGTCGGCGGTAGCTGCCGCTGGCAGCACTGGATGCCTGCAAGGGGTTGCGGCAGGCCAACGTTCATGGGAAGGAAACGATGGAACGTAAGACGATGGGCAGGTCGGTTCTGGCTTCGGCGCTGGTCGCCGCGCTGAGTGCATGTGGCGGTGGCGGTGGCGGCAGCAATGTACGCATCGACCCGCCCCCCACCACGCCGCCGGTAACCCCGCCGCCCACCACGCCCACGCCGGCCAAGCCGACCGAGCCGGCGGTGAACGCACACCTGGTGCAGACCAATGCCCTGGCCGCGCAGTCGGCTGGCCTGACCGGCAAGGGCGTGCGCATCGGCATCGTCGATTCCGGCGTGAAGCGCGACACCGCAGCGCTCAATGGCCGCGTGGTGGCCAACCTCAACTACGTCGATCCGGCGCGCAACAACCTGAACGTGGACGACGTGGTCGGCCACGGCACCGCGGTGGCCAGCCTGGCCGCCGGTGCAACCGTGGGCGTCTGGCCCGGCGGCATCGCGCCAGGGGCGCAGATTGTCTCGGCGCGGATCATTTCCGACACGTCGCCCACCGATGACGGCAGTGGTCAGGGCAACTCCTTCAGCGGCCCGCTGGGCGTGGCCGGCATCCACCAGGACCTGATCAGCTACGGCGTGAAGGTGATGAACAACTCCTGGGGCGGGTTGTACTGGACCGATCTGGCCACCACCGCGCAGGTGGCGGCCGAGTACCGCCCCTTCATCATGAGCAACGGCGGCCTGGTGGTGTTCGCCTCGGGCAACGAGGGCCGCGACCAGCCCAGCAGCGTGGCGGCACTGCCCAGCCAGCGCGGCGTGGGCGGTTCGTTGCCGGCGGCCGATCTGGAAAAGGGCTGGCTGGTGGCCACCGCCATCGATCCCAACAAGCCCGGCGAACGCACCAGCTGGGCCAACGCCTGTGGCGATGCGGCGCGCTACTGTCTGACCGCACCGGGCAGCGCGGTGTTTCCCGAGCGCAATGGCAACGGCT
The DNA here is from genome assembly GCF_003086695.1 of Stenotrophomonas sp. SAU14A_NAIMI4_8. Taxonomy (NCBI): domain Bacteria; kingdom Pseudomonadati; phylum Pseudomonadota; class Gammaproteobacteria; order Lysobacterales; family Lysobacteraceae; genus Stenotrophomonas; species Stenotrophomonas sp. SAU14A_NAIMI4_8. The sequence goes on along the minus strand of NZ_CP025999.1, from coordinate 3,151,846 downwards.
ACCAGTGGAATTACGGCACGTCGTTCGCCGCGCCGCTGGTATCAGGCGCGGCCGCGCTGGTCTGGGAACGCTTCCCGTACTTCGACAACGACCTGGTGCGGCAGACCCTGCTGGGCACGGCCACCGACATCGGCGCGCCAGGCGTGGACGCCATCTACGGCTACGGCCTGCTGAATGTCGGCAAGGCCGTGAACGGCCCGGCCCGCTTCGACTGGGGCAATACCACCGTCAACGTCTCGCAGCTGGGCCTGAATTCGGTCTGGAGCAACAACATCACCGGCAGCGGCGGCCTGGTCAAACAGGGCGAAGGTTCGCTGGGCCTTTCCGGTACCAACACCTACACCGGCGACACCCGCATCGAACGCGGCACGCTGGCGCTGCGCGACGGCGCGTCCATCACTTCCAACGTGGTGATCACCGCGCAGGCGGCAAGCCCCAACGCGGCCGCGCTGCAGTTCATGACCGGCACCACCCGGGTCAAGGGCAACGTGGACAACGCGGCGATGGTGATCGTGCGCGATGCCAACAGCAGCGCCACCATCGAAGGCAACTACCTGCACCGCAACGGCGCACGATTGATGATCTCGCTGGGTTCCAGTCCACTTGCCATCACCGGCAGGGCCACCCTGCAGGGCGGCGACGTGCACGTGTCCAGTGTCGTCAGCGGCTACGTGCCGGCTGCCGGCCGCACCCAGACCGTGCTGCAGGCCGGGCAGGGCGTCACCGGCACGTTCAACGGGGTCAGCAACAGCCTCAACGCGGGCAGCCTGCTGGATGCATGGCTCAGCTATGGCAGCAACGACGTCACCCTGAACATCGACCGGGTCAACGTGGTCAGCGCGGCATCGGCGGCCGGCCTGGGCGCCAGTACCCAGGCCTCGGCCTCGCGCGTGGAACGCGCGTTCGAAGCACTCGACGATGGGACCGACGTCACCGGCGTGTTCGCCCAGGGCGCGGGCGCGCTGCAGGGCGTGCAGGGCAACCTGGCGCTGCAGCAGAGCCTGGACAGCCTGTCCGGCAAGGCGCATGCGCTGGCTACGGCGGCCACCTTCGACAGCATCGATCTGGGCCGCCGCGCGCTGTCCGCGCGCTTCGGCCAGGTGCAGGGCGCACCGCGCCTGGCCGGTGCCTGGCAGAACGCGCTGGGCGAGGCCGGCCAGGGCAGCTTCTCGGCCAGCGGCGCCGACACCCATGGCTGGATGATGGGCCAGGACACCGCACTGGGCAGCAACGGCGTGCTCGGCTTTGCCTTTGGTGAAACGCGCAGCTTCGGCAACCGGGCCTGGGGCAGCGATCGCGGCCGCGACCGGCAGTCGCAGGCGCAGCTGTACGCCGGCTGGAATGCCGGTGGTGCGTATGCGCTGGGCCAGGTGGGTGCCGGCCAGTTCAACCGCGAGATCGATCGCCAGCTGCTGTTGGGTGCCGGCCAGTACGGGGTCAACGCCCGCTACGGCGGCAACTTCAGCACGGCCAGCGTGGAGGCCGGTTATCGCTTCGGCTGGGCTGGTGCTTCGCTGACCCCGTACCTGGGCGCCGACTACACCCGCGTGGACAGCGATCGCTTCAGCGAACAGGGGGGCCTGGGCTTCGGCCTGCGCAGCGCAGGCGATGCCAGCAGCCGCAGCCAGGCACTGGCCGGCGTGCGCGCAGAGCGCCAGTGGCGCAACTGGGCGCTGCGTGGCTACGCCGAATGGCAGCAGCAGTTGTCCAGCCAAGGCATGGATGCGCAGGCCAGCTTCGTCGGCATCGATGCCTGGGCGCCGATGGCCGGGCTGCAGCCGATGCGTTCCGGTGGCCTGCTGGGTCTGTCGGTGGAATCGTGGCTGAGCCGCAACAGCCGCCTCAGCTTCGGCTACGACCAGCGCTTCGGCCCGCGCGGCGAACTGAGCCAGGTCGCACTGCGCTACAGCGCCGCGTTCTGACGCGGCGACGCGGCATTGCGTGACCACGCCCGGCAGGCTGCCGGGCGTGGCCAGCGCCGATCAACCGCCGCGCAGGTTGCCCAGGCGCGGGGTGCTGCGGCCCAGCGGCATCTTCAGCTTGCCGATGGACTGGATGCGCGTCTCGGCAATGCGGTCGGCCGCGCGCTGCGGCGCGATGTTCTCGCGCTGCGACAGTTCGAAGATGCGCGTCAGGTTGTGGTAGATGCTGCGGATCAGGCGCATCGCCCGCTCGCGGTTGTAGCCGTCGATCTCCAGCGACACATTCATCACGCCGCCGGCGTTCACCGCGTAATCCGGTGCGTACAGGATGCCGCGGGCATGCAGCTCATCGCCGATGTCCAGGCTGGACAGCTGGTTGTTGGCGGTGCCGCAGATGATCTTCGCCTTGATCCGCGGCAGGGTGTCGGCGTTGATCGCCCCTTCCAGCGCACACGGGGCGAACACGTCGGCGTTCACTTCGTGGATCTCGTCGGGCTTGACCGCTTCGGCGCCGAAATCGCTGACCGCACGATCCACCAGCGCGCTGTCCAGGTCGGTCACGTAGAGCTTGGCGCCGCGGTCGCGCAGCAGCTTCACCAGTTCCATGCCGATGTGGCCCAGGCCCTGCACGGCAATGCTGGTCTTGCCCACTTCTTCGTGGCCGAACTTGAAGCGCAGCGCCGCCATCAGCGCCTGCAGCGCGCCATAGGCGGTGAACGGGGCCGGGTCGCCGGAACCGCCATGGACCTGGTGCACGCCGGTCACGAACTGGCTTTCCAGGTAGATGTTCTCCATGTCGTTCACATCGGTGCCGACATCTTCGGCGGTGATGTAGCGGCCGCCCAGGGAGTCGACGTAGCGGCCGAACGCGCGGAACAGCACCTCGGTCTTGTCCACCTTCGGGTCGCCGATGATCACCGCCTTGCCGCCGCCCACGTTCAGGCCAGCCAGGGCGTTCTTGTAGGTCATGGTGCGGCTGAGCCGCAGCACGTCGTTCAAGGCCTCGTCGGTGCTGGCGTAGGGGCGCATGCGCACGCCGCCCAGGGCCGGGCCCAAGGTGGTGTTGTGAATGGCGATGATCGCCTTCAGGCCGGCATCCTGGCTGTGGCAGAACACCACCTGCTCATGACCGGTGGTGGCGAGGGTTTCGAATAGCATGGCGTCTCCGATGGCGCGATCAGCGGCGAACTGCAGCGAACTGCCAATGAACGGTAGGGTCCCAAAACAAAAAAAGCGACGTCGTCATGGCTGGGGGACGGGTCGCGCGGCGCCATTCTAGTCCATTCGCCCGGCCGATGCCGTGCACGGCCGGGGCGGCGGCATTAAAGAAGATGAAAGCGCGGCCGATGCTGCGACGACGGCAGGTCGCCGAATGTGAAGAAGGCGCGGGTGCAGGCAGTGGCAGCAGCAGTGCAACAACACGGCGGGCGCCGGTGAGGCCGGTCTGGTGGCAGGCCATGACGGCGTGGCTGGCGGGCAGGCGCGCGACCACACCGGTGCGCCGGGCCGAATCGCATGTCCGCCCGGCCGCCGGTCCCCTGCAGGGCGAGCCGCTGGCCGCCGACGATGTCGCCGCGCACCTGCAGCGCAGCCTGCATGCGCTGGCGCTGTCCCCGCATCTGGTGGGCGAACCGGCGGGCGAGGGCAGCTCGCCGCTGGCCGAGGCGGTGGACCGCGCCCTGCAGGACCGCGACTGGGCCACCCGGCAGCTGCCGCGCCGCCCGCAACTGCTGCCGCAGCTGATCCAGACCGTCAACGACGATGCCGCGTCGGCGCGGGTGATGGCCGCCATCATTGGCCAGGACCCGGTACTGACCGGCAACCTGCTGCGCATTGCCAACAGCCCGGCCTACAAGGTGCACGAGCGGCCGGTGGAAAGCCTGCAGCGCGCGGTCACACTGGTCGGTACCGAAGGGGTGCGGCAGATCATCAGTGCCGTGCTGGTACAGCCGGTCATGCAGGTGCAGTGCGACGTCTTCCCGCAGTTCAGCACGATCATCTGGGAACACGCGCTGCTGGCCTCGCGCGCCGCAGCCGACCACGCCCGCACGGTCACCTTCGGCGATGCGTTCGCCGCGCAGTGGCTGGGGCTGGTGCAGGGGCTGGGGGCGGCGCTGGTGATGCGGCAGGTGCTGCAGGAAGCGCAGGGCCGCGGCAGCACGGTGGATGCGGCGCTGGCACTGGACCTGCTGCAGCGCTGGTCCTTGCCGCTGGCGCAACGCGTGGCCGCCGCCTGGGACCTGCCCGAACCGGTGCACCAGGCGCTGGCCGCCGATGCGCAGGGGCCGCTGGCAGACAGCCTTCGCCTGGGCAGCGCGGCGGCCGCGGCCAGCCTGCTGTGCCGGCATGGCCATGGCAGCCAGGTACGCATGCAGGCCCTGCTGGAACAGCTGCCTTCGGCACCGCCCCACGCGCTGCGCTGGATCTGGCGACGGCTGCACGGGCGCGCGGTGGAAACGCTGGAGGAAGCCGGCGCCGAGGACGGTGAGACGCCCGTACCGTAAGCGCTACAGCTGCGATTCCACCGGCAGCCAGCTGATCACCCGCGCGGTCCAGCGCTTGCCCAGCGAACTGCCGGGCTCGCGCCCCACCCAGTGCGGCGGCGGCTGCCGTTCCAGCCAGCGCAGCTCGTTGCCAGCGCCCAGCGCCAGCCACCAGCTGTGCTGCGGGTCGGCCAGCCGCAGGTACTCCTGGCGCAGGCGCGCGCCCAGCACCGGGTCGTCGAACAGCACGCCCATTTCCGTGTTGAGGTAGGCCGAGCGCGGGTCGAGATTGAACGAGCCGACAAAGCCGCGCCGGTCGTCGATGACGAAGGCCTTGGTATGCAGGCTGGCGCCGCTGCTGCCGAACAGGCTGCTGTCGCCCGGTTCGCCGTGTGCCTTCAGTTCGTACACCTGCACGCCGGCCTGCAGCAGCGGTACCCGGTAGCCCATGTAGCCGCCGTGCACCGCAGCCACATCGTTGGCGGCCAGCGAGTTGGTCACCACGCCCACCTGCACACCGCGTGCGGCCATGGCCGAAAGACCCTGCAGGCCTTCGGCACCGGGCACGAAGTAGGGCGAAACCAGCAGCGCGCCGTGCTGGGCGGACTGCAACTGCGCGGCCAGCGCGGTCACCAGCCAACCCTCGCGTGCATCGTCGCGGTGTTTCATCGGCGGGTCGGACAGGATGCGCACCTGGGCGCTCCAGTGCAGGGGCTCGGGGCCGGGCTGGCGCAGCGCTCGCGAGCTGGCCACGCGCTGCAGGTAGGGACGGCTGCTGTCATGCAGCGCATCGCGGTCGGACTGCTGCAGTAGAACGCGCAGCTGCGCCTGGCTGTAGTGCGCCAGCGCGCTGATCGGAACGGCGGCGTCGCTGTTCCAGTACGCATCGAAGATGGCGCTGGCCTGCTGCACCGCGGGGCCGGCCACGACCAGGTCCAGGTCCTGGAAGTTCACATCGTCGCGCGCGCTGAAGTATTCCTCGCCGATGTTGCGGCCGCCGACGATTGCCACGCGGCCATCGGCGATCCAGCTCTTGTTGTGCATGCGGTGGTTCACGCTGAAGGCGCGTTGCACCAGTTCCAGCGTACGGGCGATGCCGCTGCGGTTGCGGAACGGGTTGTACAGGCGGATCTCGATGTTCGGGTGCGCATCGAGCGCCAGCATCAGCGCGTCCTTGTCCTTGGCATTCATGTCATCCAGCAGCAGGCGCACGCGCACGCCGCGCACGGCGGCGTCGTGCAGCGCCTTGGCCATCAGGTGGCCCACCCGGTCGTCGTGCCAGATGTAGTACTGCAGGTCCAGGCTGCGGCCGGCCTGTTCGGTGATGACCGCGCGCGCGGCGAAGGCATCCAGTCCATCGCTGAGGAAGGCCACGCCGGACTGGCCGGGGTGGGCGGCCAGCAGCGGCGCCAGCTGGCGATCGATCGCGGTCTGCGCAGGCTGCAGTGGCAGCACCTGCGATGCGCGCCCGCGCGCGCTGGGGGTGAGATGGTCGGCCAGCAGCAGGCCCGACAACACCAGCAGCACCAGCGCAGCAACGATGATGGCGACGATACGCAGCAGTCTCATGCCACCATGCTAGTGGATCCACGCCCTGCGTGGATGGCGTTCTGGGCGCGGTCACGCCCTGCGTGGATGGCGTTCTGGGCGCGGTCACGCCCTGCGTGGATGGCGTTCTGGGCACGGTCACGCCATGCGTGGATGGCGCTTTGTGGGGTCAGAGCCCTTGCCTGCGGCAAGGGATCCGACCCCGTGGCTAGTAGATCCACGCCCTGCGTGGATGGCGTTCTGGGCATGGTCACGCCATGCGTGGATGGCGCTTTGTGGGGTCAGAACCGCTCGTCGCTGCCCAGGTAGCGCCACTGCCCCGGCACCAGCGGCCCCAGCGCCACGCGGCCGATGCGCAGCCGGCGCACCGCCGTCACCTGCAGCCCGGCAGCAGTCACCGCCACGCGCAGGCCTTTGGCGGTCAGGCCCTTGCCGGCAAACCGCAGGCGTTGCTCGCTCTGCCAGCTGACCTTGGGCCCGCCGGCTTCCTGCTGCAGGCGCGCCATCAGCCACGGGCCACGTTCGGGGCCGCCTTCGGCCACGTCCACCAGGTATTCCTGCTCGGTGCGGCCCAGGTTGCGCTGCAGGTGGGCCAGCGTGGCCGGGTCCTGGCTGACCACCACCAGACCGCTGTCGGCGGCCGGCAGTGCGGCGGCCAGTTGCAGGCCGTGGAAGTGGCGCTGCAGGGCGCGGGTGCCGCTGGCATCCAGTTCGCTGCGCGTCGCGCTGCTGACCAGTGCGCACAATGCCTCGGCCGCCATGCCCGCCGGCTTGTGCAGCAGCATGCTGACCCGCTCGGCTTTTTCATCGCTGGCCTGTTCGGCCACCACGATCACCGCGTCCTCATCCACCGGGCGCTGCGGCTGTTCCACCACTTTGCCGTTCACGGTCACCCAGCCACCTTCCACATAGCGCCGCGCTTCTCCGCGCGGGATGCCGAGCAGGGCGGACAGGCGTTTGTCGAGGCGGATCGGTTCCATGGCGGGCAGGTCGGTCAGGGGGCGCGCAGTGTAGCTGCTGCGGCCGGTCAGCGCTGGCTGCGGTTGGCCAGCTCGGTCAGGTACAGGCGGGTATCGAACTCCAGCTGCAGGTAATCCGGCTCCATGTGCTGGCACAGCTGGTAGAAGGCCTTGTTGTGGTCGGCTTCCTTCAGGTGCGCCAGCTCATGCACCACGATCATGCGCAGGAACGCGGCCGGAGCCTGGCGGAACACGGTGGCGATGCGGATCTCGCGACTGGCCTTGAGGCGACCGCCGTGCACGCGGGAGATGGCGGTATGCGTGCCCAGCGCGTGCTTGATCACTTCCAGGGTGTTGTCGTAGCAGACCTTGTTGAGCGGCACCGACTTGCGCAGGTAGCGGTCCTTCAGTTCCTGGGTGTAGTCGTACAACTGGCGGTCGCTGCGCACCTCGTGCGGATCGGGGTAGCGCTGCTGCAGCCAGGGGCCGAGCTTGCCCTGGGCCAGCAGTTCGCTGACCTGGGCCACCAGAGGCTCGGGATAACCGGTGAGGTACTTCAGGACAGCCATGCAGGGGCGGCGGGGCGTCGGTAGAATGGGGCTTCCAAGATTACACGCGGTACCGACCGACCATGGCAAAGCCCAACGCGCTGCAGGAACAATTGCTCAAGGCCGGCCTGGCCAAGAAGTCGCAGGCCAGTGCTGCCGCGCGTGAACAGGCCAAGGCGCGGCAGGGCAAGGCGGAATCGGCCTCGGCCGAGGTGCAGCGCGAAGCTGAACGCGCGCGCGCCGAGAAGGTCGAACGCGACCGCGCGCTGGCGGCCGAGCGCAATGCCCAGGCCCGCCAGGCTGAACAGAAGGCGCAGGCCAAGCAGATCATCACGGCCCACGCGGTGCCGCACAAGGGTGATGACGAGTACCGCTTCAGCGATGGCGCGGCGATCCGCACGCTGCTGATCGACCCCAAGCTGCGCAAGGCGCTGTCGGTGGGCGTGCTGGTCATCGTCGCCCACGGCGAAGGCTACGCCCTGCTGCCGCGTGCGGCCGCCGAGAAGGTGCGCGAGCGTGCGCCCGAGGCGATCATCGTCGACCACGGCCAGCCCGGCTCGACCGCCGAGATTTCCACCGGCAACGCCGAGGACGACGCCTACTACGCCCAGTTCCAGGTGCCGGACGACCTGGTCTGGTAAGGCGCGGCTGAACCGGTCGCCAGCACGCCGGGCAGGGCCCGGTGCTGCCGATTGCAGTTACGGGTAAGGTCCCCATATCAGGGGAATACCTGACAGTTGCGGAGGTGAGTGATGGCCACCGGTTGGGCGGGCGACGGCGCGGTCCAGGACCAGATCGACGCCACCGTTGACGATGCCATTGCCCGTGCGCGGCGCCAGCTGCGCCAGGGGCCGGGTCTGGAACACTGTGAAGAATGCGACGCGCCGATTCCGCTGGCGCGGCGCCAGGCCGTGCCCGGTGTTCGCCTGTGCGTGGCGTGCCAGCAGGCGCTGGACGATGAAGAACAGGCACACGCCGGTTACAACCGCCGCGGCAGCAAGGACAGCCAGCTTCGGTGAAAGGGGTTTTTGCAGGGCTGCGCCCTGCACCTGCTCAATGCAACGTCAACGTCAACGTCAACGTCAAAAGCGGCATTCCGTGGGATGGCGGGGCGGTGTCGGATTGCGGGGACGCCGCAAGTACGTCCGTGTAGGCTTGGCAGCCGCATCCATGCGGCTGACACCCCGCAATCCGACACCGCCCCACCTCTGACAGATTCCCGCGATCGGCGGGGGATCCACGCCATGCGTGGATGGATCTCTGTGGGAATCGAAAATTTCGGATTGAATTCGAAACGCATCCACGCATGGCGTGGCTCTACTTGCCATCGCGGCACATGCGCGGCGGTTGGTAGGTGTCGACCTTGGTCGACACAGTAGATCCACGCCATGCGTGGATTGATCCCTGTGGGAATCGAAAATTTCGGATTGAATTCGAAATGCATCCACGCATGGCGTGGCTCTACTAGCCATCGCGGCACATGCGCGGCGGTTGGTAGGTGTCGACCTTGGTCGACACAGTAGATCCACGCCATGCGTGGATTGATCTCTGTGGGAATCGAAAATTTCGAATGGAATTCGAAACGCATCCACGCATGGCGTGGCTCTACTTGCCATCGCGGCATGCGCGGCTGTTGGTAGGTGTCGACCTTGATCGACACAGTAGATCCACGCCATGCGTGGATTGATCCCTGTGGGAATCGAAAATTTCGGATTGAGTTCGAAATGCATCCACGCATGGCGTGGCTCTACTAGCCATCGCGGCACATGCGCGGCGGTTGGTAGGTGTCGACCTTGGTCGACACAGTAGATCCACGCCATGCGTGGATTGATCTCTGTGGGAATCGAAAATTTCGAATGGAATTCGAAACGCATCCACGCATGGCGTGTATCTACTGGCCATCGCGGCATGCGCGGCTGTTGGTAGGTGTCGACCTTGGTCGACACAGTAGATCCACGCCATGCGTGGATTGATCCCTGTGGGAATCGAGAATTTCGGATTGAATTCGAAACGCATCCACGCATGGCGTGGCTCTACTGGCCATCGCGGCATGCGTGGCTGTTGGTGGGTGTCGACCTTGGTCGACACATCTGTCAGATACCGAATGAATTCACGCGTGTCGACCAAGGTCGACACCCACCAGAGCAGAACGCCGATCCAAAAGATCGCGGGAAACTGTCGAAGGCGGGGTGGGTCCGGTTGCGGGGGTGTCCGCGGCATGGATGCCGCGGCCAAGCTTACATGGACGTACTTGCAGCGCCCCCCGCAACCGGACCCACCCCGCCATCCCACGGAATGCAAGCTTTTGCCGTTGCCGTTGCCGTTGCCGTTGCTCGTAGCAGGTGCAGGGCTGCAAGCCCTGCAGAGAAAACCCCCTCAGCCGTCGCCCTGGATGCCGCCGGGGGCCTGCGACGGGTCGCGCCAGCGGCGCACCGTGCGCTGGAAGAACAGGTTGTTGGGCAGCTGCAGCACCGTGCCCTGGTGGCCATCGCCGGTTTCCTGCAGCGTGGTGTAGATCAGGTTCACGTCGATCACCCGACCCTTCAGGCCGGGCTTCTCGCCGTTCTCCAGCACTTCGATGTAATCGTGCAGGCGGAACGGGCGGGTGGTGAAGATCAGCAACGTGCAGAAGATGTTGGACAGCACGCTCCAGGCCGCGAAGAAGGCCACGGCACCCACCGCCGCAAAGCCGGTGAACGCGGTCCACAGCACCGAAGGCGATGCACCCAGCAGGCTGAGGATGTACAGCAGGGCGCTGAAATACACCACGAAGCTGCTAATCCGCCGCGCACCCATCGCCATTTCCTGCGGCAGGGTGTAGTGCTCGGAAAAGCGCCGGATCAGACGCCGCGCCAGCAATCGCAGCAACCAGGCGGCCAGCAGCGTGGCCAGGATCTGCAGGCCGACGCCGATGTCGTGCAGCCACGGGTGGGTCCAGGCCGGCAGGTGATCCTTCAGTGACAACATCATGGGGCGACAGCGGGTAGCGGAGAACAACGCCCGATGTTACCCGGCGCGCGGTGGCGTTTCGACTGCAGGCGGCCACTGCACGCAGACCAGTGCCTGGCGGTGCCGCTGCAGGCATGCGCCGTGGGCCTCGCCGTGCCACTGCAGCGACAGGCCCAGGCCCTGCTGCGCCATGCAGATTGCGATGGCCAGCAGCGCAGCACAGTGGGTGGCGGACATGGGGGCTCCGGGCCTGCGGCCACGCGGGGGGGATGCAGGCATGGATGCAGCGGCGGCCGAAAAGGTTGCATGCCGAAGCGGCCGCGGGCCGTCTAAACCTTTTGCTGGGGCGCTGCATCCAAGCGCTATGCTCGACACCACCATGCCACCGCCACCTGCCGCCGCTGATGCGCCCGATGAGCCCGCGTTGATCCGGGCGGCTGCGGCCGGCGACACCGTGGCCTATGAGTGCTTGTACCGCAGCCACGCGCCGCGCCTGTTCGCCGTGCTGTGGCGGCTGTGCGGCGGGCAGCAGGCGCGGGCCGAAGACGCGTTGCAGGAAGCCTTCCTGCAGGCCTGGAAGGCATTGCCGGGTTTCCGCTTTGAAAGCAGCCTGGCCACCTGGCTGCACCGGCTGGGGGTGAATGCCGCGCTGATGGAACTGCGCGTGCGCGCTGGCGGGCAGGACCACCACAGCCTGGACGACATGGAAGGCGGCCTGCAGGAGCTGGCCGTGCATGACCGCTGCGCCGGCACCGAGCGTGATCTGGAACGGGCATTGGCAACACTGCCACCGCGGGCCCGTGCGGTGCTGGTGCTGCACGATATCGAAGGCTGGAAACACCACGAAATCGCCGAACAACTGCAGATGGCCGTCGGCAGTTCCAAGGCACAGTTGCATCGCGCGCGCGGCCTGCTGCGTGCGCGGCTGGGAGACATGACATGACCACACCCGACCCCGATCACGACCTGCTGGCGCGGCTGCGCGACCTGCCGCAGCAGCGCATTCCGCCTGCCGATGGCTGGGCGCGGCTGTCGGCACGGTTGCCGCCACGCGAGGCTGTGCAGGCGACCACCGCGCCGACCGTCATAGTGGCGCTGCGACGCCGTCCGCTGCGTCGCGCCTGGCTGCCGCTGGGCGCGGCGCTGGCCGCAGGCCTGGCGCTGTTCGCGGTGGCCCCGTGGCGGCATGACGCCGTGCAGGCGCCGGCACCCGGCGGGCTGCAGCTGCAGGCCAATGCCATGGCCGCGCAGTACCAGCAGGCGGTGGCGTCGTTGCCGGCAGCGCGTGCGCCGGAATGGCAGCCGGCGCTGCAGGAACTGGACCGCAGCGTGGTGCAGATCCGCGCCGCCATGGCGCAGGACCCGCGCGCTGCTCATCTATTGGCACAACTGCGGCGCACCTACGCGCTGCGGCTGGAACTGACCCGGCAGGCGGCACAGGCCGCGGCCGGACTGACAACCTGAGGAGATTCCCGATGCGAGCCTTGCTTCCCCTGTCTGCTGCCCTGCTGCTGTTGCCAACGTTGGCGCTGGCCGACACCCGCGTGGACGAACGCCACGCCCTGGCCAGTGGTGGCCGTATTGAACTGAGCAACGTGGCCGGCAAGGTCACGGTGCGCGGCTGGGACCGCAACGATGTGCAGCTGACCGGCAGCCTCAGCGACGGCCTGCAGCTGCGCCAGGAAAAAAGCGCCAACCGCGTGCGCTGGGAAGTGGAATACCCACGGCGCAGCAACAATGGTGGTGCCACCCTGGTGTTGAACGTTCCGCGCTCGTCCGAGCTGCTGCTCAGCACGGTCAGTGCCGACCAGGACATCAGTGGCATCGATGTGCGCAGGCTGCAGGCCGACACGGTGAGCGGCAACCTGAGTGCGGCCGGGCGCAGCGCCGACAGCAAGCTCAATTCGGTCAGCGGTAATGTGACTGCACGGCTGCAGACGCCGCGCCTGGACGTGAACACGGTCAGCGGGCAGATCCAGGCCGGTGGCGGCGTGGCCGGCGACATCGGTGCGCAGACCGTGTCGGGCAGGGTCGGGGTGGATGCCGGCCGCATCCAGCGTTTGGCCGTGGAAACGGTGTCCGGCGGCATCGATCTGTCGGCGTCTGCCCTGGCGCCGGGCGGCCGTATCAGCGTGGAATCGGTAAGTGCGTCGGTCAGCCTGCGGCTGCCGCGTACGGTGTCGGCGCAGCTGTCAGTGAACAGCTTCAGCGGCGCGATCAACAGCGATGCGGGCAGCGTGGAACGCCCACGCTACGGCCCGGGCAGCCATCTGGATACCCGCTTGGGCAGTGGTGATGGAGATATCCGCGTGCAGTCGCACTCGGGCAGCGTGCAGGTCCGTCTGGACCGTTGAGCCGGCCCGGCAGGCCGCGGCGGCAGCGCCGCCGCGGTCAGGGTGGGTCAGCTGGCTTTCTTCAGCGCCCAGGTGGTGCCCAGTACTTCGATCTTGCCACCGCTCTTGCGGAACGCGGCCAGATCGGACGCAATCGAATCGCTGCTGACCGTGGTGCTGGCGGCCGCGCCCTTGCGTTCGCTGCGGATGCTGTTGGTAGCCTTCGCGGGGGTCTTTGCCTTGCGGGGCATGGTTGCTCCTGTCAGGTGGAAGGGGAGGAAAGCGCCCAGGCATCGGCCTGGCGCAGGTAGTCCTGCCGCTCGCGGCGGCAGTCATCGCCGCCCATCGCAAACTGGCGGCAGATCGCCGGGCGCTGCGAATAGATCGTGCAGCGCAGGTGATAGGGATCGATCGCCGCGCACCAGCCTTCATCATTGCGCGCCATCACGGCACGGCCGTGCCTGTCGCGCGAGGTATACTGGCGGGGCACGTTGTCGCCCCCCTGCAACAGCACGGGCAACCGGCAACAGACCGCATCACAACGGCGGCAGTCGATGGGTGCAGGTGCTTCTTCAGGTTGTGCGGCCACAGGGGCCAGGCGGGTGCCCAAAGCGGGTCTCGATGGCGGCTCGGGTAGTACGCGGACCATGAACGAGCCAGAAGGCATGGCCGCAAGGCCCGCTGCGCGGGCCGGGCCCTACCCGGGGACACACACCGGCGCAGCCGGCGGAAGGTAGAGCCCTATCAAGCCTACCGAGGGTAGCAAAGTTCGCGTAACGTTTTGTTAATCCCGGCTGGCTGCCGCCAGCGCCAGCCCCTGCACCACGCCCAGCGAGGGCTCGCCATGCACCATGCGGGCACCGGGGAAGGCGTCGGCCGCGGCCTGGCGCAGGTAGCCGGCGCGGGACATGCCGCCGGTCAGGAACACCGCGTCCGGATCGCCGCCGATATCGCTACGGACCTGCGCCAGCAGGGCCCGGATCTGTTCCAGGTAGCCGTGCGCGGCAGCGGTCAGGCCTTCGGCGCTGGTGTCGGCATGCAGGTCGCGGGCAATGTAGTCCAGCGTGCTGCGGTGTTGCGGGCTGCTGCTCAGGGCGATCTTGGCGCGTTCCACGTCGCGGTACAGGCGGGCGGTGTTGCCGGTGTCCTGCAGTGCCTGCAGGCGGTCGCCCCAGGGCGCGTCCACGTGGTCGTACTTGTGCAGGCGGAACTCGCGCTGGCGGGTCATGTCCTGCACCGTGGCCGCTTCCACGTAGTGGTGGGCGGGCACGCGGGTGATGCCGCGGCCGAACAGCGGCATGTAGCTGGACAGGCTCAGTGCCAGGTCGATATCGGTACCGCCGCGGGCGATGCCCCAGGCGCGGTGGATGCGCGGTGCGGCGTCGCCGCCCACCTCGGCGTGGGCGATGTCGGTGGTGCCGCCGCCGATATCGACGATCACGGCCTGGTGCCGCTCGCGGCTTTCGGCGTGGTAATGCATGGCGGCGGCAGCGGGTTCTTCCAGGAAATCGATCTGGTCGAAGCCGGCCTGGCTGGCGGCCTCGCGCAGGATGTCCAGCGCCTGTGCGTTGCCGGCATCGCCGATGGAGCTGCGGAACTGCACCGGGCGGCCAAGCAGGGCGGCGCGCAGCGGCTGGCCCAGCTGGGCGCTGGCGGTCAGGCGGATATGTTCCAGGATGTGTGCGGCGATACCGGTGATGGTCTGCTTCGCGCGCGGGTGCAGGTTGTAGCCCAGCATCGACTTCGGGCTCTGCACCAGGTTGCCTTCGTGTTCCTCGAAATAGGCTTCCAGCGCCTCGTCGCCGTAGACCGCGTTCTGCAGCAGGTCGCTGGCGCTGCGTTCCTGTCCGGCGCGGGCTTCCATCCATTCGCGGCGCAGGGCACGCAGGGCTTCGCGGCGCAGGGCCTGCGGCGTGCGTTCCTGGCCGGCAGCACGGGCCGCGCGGGCGGCGCTGTCGATCATCTGCTGCAGCTGGTGTTCCTGCCCGGCATCGAGCTGGAAATCGTCCGGGTCGGGCACCACGCCGGGGAAGTAGACGCTGGTGCGGAACTGTTCGGCGTCGCCGAAGCGGATCGGCAGCAGCTGGCCATCGCGGACGATCGCGGCGGCGGAGTTGCTGGTACCAAAGTCGATGCCGAGGCGCATGGGAAATCCGGGGGACAGGCGGGGGCCGCGCACTCTGCTGCAGTTCGGCGCGTCCTGCAAGTTTCAGTCGGCTTCGGTTGGGTTTCAGCGCCTGCCTGCTCCGCTCGGGCGGCGCGGGGAGGGGCGGCCGGGACACGCGGTAAATACGTCCATGTAGCTCGTAGGCGCCTTGCACGCGTGCGCTGTCCTGCGCACACGGCAAGACCGGGGTTGGGCGTCCTGCCCAACCCGCCCGAGGCATGCCTCGGGCCCTTGGCGCCTACGGTCCCGTCCGCCCCTCCCCACGCCGCCGTGACAGTTCCCTGCGCCGCGGCAGCAAAAAGCAGAGCCCACCCCCCCGCCCCAGCGAGATCAATCAAAGCGCCGCGCGCGCGACAAAAATCGGAGCACAGGCGTGCCGGTTACAATGGCGGCTGTTGATTCATTTTGAGGTACTTGCTGATGTCGTCCGCTCCCGCTTGCCCGCAGTGCACCCTGGAAAACACCTATGCCGATGGCGCGCTGTGGATCTGCGCCGACTGCGGCTTCGAGTGGACCGCCGAAGAGGCCAGTGGTGCGGGGCTGGTGGTGCGTGACAGCAACGGCAACACGCTGCAGAGCGGCGATACGGTCACCGTGATCAAGGACCTGAAGGTGAAGGGGTCTTCCATTCCACTGAAGCAGGGCACGGTGATCCGCAACATCCGCCTGGTCGAGGACGATGCCGAACACATCGAAGGCAATTCGGACAAGATCAAGGGGCTGGTGCTGAAGACCTGCTTCCTGAAAAAGGCCTGACGCGCTTCAGCGCCGCGCCTGCTGCTGCGCGCGCCAGCGGGCCAGGCTGTCCAGCTTGGCCTGGTAACGCGCCTGCTCGGGCGCCCCGCCCAGTTGCTGGGCACGCAGCAGTTCGCGGTCGGCCCGCTGTACCTGCCCGCTGCGGAAGTAGGCGCGGGCCAGCCCGAAATGGAACTGGTGCGCACTGTCGTACAGGCGCACGGCACGCCGGTAGTAACGGATCGCCTCGGCCAGGTTGCCACTGCGCTCGGCCTGCGCCCCCAGCATGTACTGCACGAACGGATCTTCGCGCTGCACCTCGTGCAGCACCTGCTGCAGGGCGTGCGCCTGCGCGGTCATGCCCATGCGCTCGTACAGCGCACTGGCGTTGGCCAGCGCGGCGTCATGCCGGGGCTTGAGCCGCAGCGCGGTTTCCAGGGCCATGCGCGCGGCGACCAGGTCGCCACGGCGGCTGGCCAGCACACCGACGTTGTTCCAGGTGGAGGCGAATCCCGGGTCCTGCTGCAGCGCCGCCGCGAAGAACGCCTGCGCGCCGGCGCCATCGTTGCTGGCCATGCGTTCGGCGCCGCGGTTGTTGTAGAAGTGGGCCAGCGCCCGCGCGGTGCTGATCGGTTGCGGGCCGCGGCGGTCGTAGAGCACGTTGCGGTCCAGATCGACCGTGCCGCTGCGCCCGTCCACCACGATGGACGCGTTCACGTGGCCCACGCTGTAGACCACGCCCTGGTCCTGGTCCTGGTACCAGGACACCACCCGGTCCACCTGCTGCACGCGTGCCTGGATGCCGGCCTCGCGCGCCAGGGTCACGAACAGCAGGGTGAAGGCCAGGCAGTTGGCCCGGCGTTGCTGCCAGATTTCGGCAAGGGTGTAGGTGGCGTTGGCGTCGTACTGCAGGTCCAGGCCGCGCTGCGAAAAGATCATGTCGACCAGGGCCTGCGCGCGCTGGTCGCGCGAGCGCGAACGGTTGATCACCTGCTGCTGCAGCATCTGCCGCAGCGGCGCGGGGATGGCCAGCACCTGCTCGGGCGTGGGCACCGGCGTGGATGTTGTCTCCAGGGCGGCCAGCGCAGGCGCCGGGGCGGGGGCGGTGGGCGCGGCCTGGCCCTGCGCCGCCAGGGACGGAGCGATTCCCAGCAGCACGGCCAGGCTGCAAGCGGCAAGCAGGTGCATGAGCAGTTCCTGCACGACGGCGGACGCTTCCGCCTGCCGGCAGTGTAGATCGGGGGCCCCGACCGGGCGCACACCGTCCGTCGGCACAAGCGTTGATCCACAGAGGATGTGGACCAGCGCTTCACAAAGCTGTGGACAACCGCCGCCAGCGCTTGCCGGGCAAGCGTTGTGAGTGCGTGGTGAAAAACTGACCAGCTTGCTCTGGCCGCGCGTCGGCGGGATCATCGTTACATGGACTTCGCCCCCGTTCCGCTGGCGCCGGCGCAGTGGCAGGCGCTTGAAGCGGCCTATGCCACGCCACCGCGCGCCTACCACCACTTCGGCCACGTGCGCGCGGTGCTGCAGCACTGCCAGCAGGTGGCCGACGGCCCGGGCTGGCAGCAGCCGGCCGAGGTCTACCTGGCCGTGCTGTACCACGATGCGGTGTACCAGGCCGGGCGCAAGGACAACGAGGCCCGTTCGGCGCAGTTGGCCGTGCAGGCCATTGCCGATGTGCCTGCTTTTGCGCAGGTGGATGCCGCGCGGGTGGAACAGCTGATCCTGCTGACCGCACGCCACGGTGCGCTGGGGCCCGATGAGGTGGACGCCGAGGCCGCGCTGTTCCTGGACTGCGACATGGCCATCCTGGGCGCCCCGGCCGAGGTGTTCGATGCCTACGACCGTGGCGTGGCCGAAGAGTACCGGGGTGTCGTGCCCGGCTTCCTGTACCGTGCCGGTCGCCGTCGCTTCCTGCAGGGGCTGTTGCGTGCGCCGCGCATCTTCCTGAGCGATTTCTTCCATGCGCGTCTGGACGCTGCGGCGCGGGCCAACCTGCGCCGGCACCTGGAACGCTGAGCGGGGCCGTTACACTGGCGCGGTGTTTCCTGTCCTGTCTGATCTGCCTGTGACCGATCCCGTGCCCGATCCCGACCCGCGCCCGCTGCCGCCGGAAGAACCCGGCCCCAACGAGTGCTGCGGCAGCGGCTGCCCGTTGTGCGTGCTGGACCTGTATTCGGAAGAACTGCAGCGTTACCGCAAGGCCCTGGCCGAATGGCAGGCACGGCACCCGCAGGAGGCGCCGTGAGCCGGGCCCGTCCCGCAGCGCTGTTGGCCCTGGTGGCGCTGCTGCTGTTCGTGGCAACCGCACTGTGGACGCAGTTCGCGCGCGCCGACCTGGACTGGGTGCGGGCAACGCTGAGCCTGTACCTGCATGGCCCGTGGGGGCTGGCCCTGCGCACCGCCTACTGCCTGCTGGCGCTGGCCATCGCGCTGCTGGGCATTGCCCTGTACCGCGGCAGCCGCGGGCCGCGCCGCAGTGCCGCCGCCCCCTTGCTGTTCACCGTGGCGGCGCTGGGCCTGGCCACCGTGGCGATCGGTGACAGCTGGCTGCCGCAGCTGGCGCCGCTGATCGCGCCGCTGGTGCATGGGCTGGCCGCCAACACCGCGTTCCTGTGTGCCAGCGTGGCCATGCTGCTGCAGGCCTGGTACCTGCGCCGCGAACCGGGCTGGCAACGCAGTGCGGCGCTGCTATGGGCGTGGGCGTGGCTGGCGTTCGTGCTGCTGTGGATGCACGTGCTGTGGCGCGATGGCCCACCGCGCGGGCTGGGGCAGAAGATCGTGATCGCGGTCATCGTCGGTTGGCTGCTGCACCTGGCGGTGTCGCTGTACCGCCGCGCACGCATCGCCAGCGCCGGCTGAACCGCCCACGCCGGTACATGCCGTGCACGCGCCGGCAGCGTATCGTGTGCGCATTCCAACGGGGATGTGACATGACGCGTGCAGGGCTGTGCAGGGCGATGGGACTGGTGTTGGCGCTGGCGGCGGGATCGGCAGCCGCCGATGTGCAGCAGGTCAGCCACGGCCGCTTTGAGCAGGTGCCGGTGCATTCACCGGGCGGTGCGCCCAAGCGCGTGGTGATCTGGTTCCACCAACCGTCTGCCGCGCCGGCCGCCGCCGCGCCGATCGAGGCCCTGCGCGCCGATGGTGCGCTGGTGGCGTCGGTCGACGTGGACCACCTGCGCGGTGTGCTCAAGCGCGAGGGCAACAGCAGCTGCGCCTTCGGCGCGGGCGACGTGGAGAACTTCTCGCGCTGGGTGCAGGCCTACCTGCATCTGCCCGGCTACCACCTGCCGTTGGTCGGTGGTGATGGTGAAGGCGCCGAGCTGGCCTACAGCCTGGCCGCACAGGCCGATACCCAGGTGTTCGCCGGCCTGCTGACCAGCGGTTTCTGCCCCGACCACAGCCACGAGCGCATGGTCTGCGGCGACGGGGTGAAGCACGGCCGCCTGCAACCGGCAGAGTTGAATCTGCCGTGGTTGAACGCCGATGGCGGCGCGGGCTGCAAGGCCGGCCATGCCGATGCCTTCGTGCAGCAGGTGGCCATGGCCCGTGGCTTCAAGCGCACTACCGCCGGCGATGCCACGCCAGGGCTGGTGGCGGCGGCACGGGTGATGGGTGCGCAGGCCGGGGTGAGCCTGGCGCCGCCGCCCGATGCGCTGAAGGGCCTGCCGGTGGTGGAAGTGCCCGCGCGCGGTGACGGGGACACCCTGGCGGTGTTCGTTTCCGGCGACGGCGGCTGGGCGGGCCTGGACAAGAACGTGGCCGAGTCGCTGGCCGAGCACGGCGTGTCGGTGGTCGGCCTGGATTCGCTGCGCTACTTCTGGACCGCGCGCACCCCACAGGGGTTCGCCGCGGATCTGCAGAAGATCATCGAGCACTACCGCCAGCAGTGGCACCGCGACAAGGTGATGCTGATCGGTTTCTCGCAGGGCGCCGACGTGCTGCCGGCCAGCATCAACCAGCTGGACGCCGCAACCCGCGCGCGCGTGCAGCGCATCGCCCTGCTGTCGGTGGGGCGCAAGGCCGATTTCGAATTCCACGTCAGCAACTGGCTGGGCGGCGGTGGCGATGGCCTGCCGATCGCGCCTGAAATCGCACGGCTGCCGGCAGCGAAAACGCTGTGCGTGTTCGGCGAAAAAGATGCCGATGCGCTGTGCCCGGACCTGCCCGCCAACGATGGCGTGCAGAAAGTGAAGCTGCCGGGCGACCACCATTTCGGCGGCGATTACGATCGCGTGGCCGAGGTGATTTTGAAGGGCGGCGCGTAAAGCCTCTGGCGTTCGCCGGGCATGGCCCGGCGCAAAACCTGCACGGTCACCCGCGCCGCGGGTCCAGCGAAATCAACCGGGTGGCATCGAGCAGCGCCGCCGGCAGGTGCATGCCACCCGGCGCGGCCAGATAACGCGGCCGCCACTGCGGGGCGAACTTCGACTTGAAGCGGCGCAGGCCGCTGAACCCATAGAAGCGCTCGCCGTGCCGCGCCAGCAGCCCGGCCAGCCGGTTCCAGCGCCCGGCCAGACGGTGCTGGGCCAGCCCGGACAGCGGCGCCATGCCCAGCGAGAAGCGCGCATAGCCTTGTGCACGGCCCCACAGGAACAGCTCGATGAACAGGAAATCCATCGTGCCCTTCGGCGCCTCGTTCACATGGCGCATCAGGTCCACCGACAGCTCAGCACCCGCCGGTGCCTGCCACAGGTTGGCGAAGGCCACGATCTGGCCTTCGGCTTCGACCAGGGCGATCGGGAAGCGCGCCAGATAGGCCGGGTCGAAACTGCCCAGCGAGAAGCCCTTCTCATCGCCGGCCTTGTCTTCCAGCCAGGTGTTGGAAATGGCCTGCAGGCGCGGCAGCAGGGCAGGGATTTCCTCCACCGGCGCCACCCGGAAGCTGAGGCCGCCGCGCTTGCCACGGTTCCAGGCCTGGCGCAGGTCGGCACGCTCGCGCCCTTCCAGGCCGAAATCATGCAGCGGCACCATTGCTTCTTCGCCCAGCTTCACCAAGCCCAGGCCCAGGTCCAGATAGGTCTGCCAATAGGCCTCACCCACCTGGTAGAACACCGGGCGCAGGCCCAGCCGGTCGGCTTCTTCGCGGAAGCGCCAGATCAAGGCGCGGGCCACCTCGGGCGGGCCGACCGGGTCGCCCATCGCGATCAACGAACCGCCGTAGCGCTGCATCATCACGAAGCCCTGCTGGGCTTCGTCGCGCAGCACCGCCTTGTCGGCGGTCAGCACCAGGCAGGCCTGGGTGTCGGTGGCGCCAGCCAGCACCGGGGCCAGTGCCTGCAGGGTGGCATCGTCGGCCGCCGGCAGCGGCGTGCGGGTGCTGTGCAGCAGTCGTGCCAGGCCGAAGATCACCAGCGCGATGGCCACTACCAGCAGCGCACGCAGGGCGCGCGGTGCATTGCCGGACAACGCGAACTGCCACCACAGCTCGTTCTGGTATTCCACGTGGCTGTAGGTGAAGAACAGCAGCCAGGTGACCGCCACCAGCACCAGGCCCAGGTTGCGCAGCCACGGCCACGACCAGGCCTCGTCCAGCAGTGCGCCCTGGCGGTAGAACTCGCGGCGCGCCGCCCACAGGGCCATCGCCACCAGCAGCGCAGAGAGTGCGATCAGCGGCTGGCCACCGCGCAGCCAGATCGGCAGTGGGGTGATCACGCAGATCGCCATGGCCAGCATCCAGGCCGCATGGCTGCGCCGGGCCAGGCCCTGGCCGATCAGCAGCAGGGCCACGCCGGTCAGGCTGCCGATCAGGTGCGAGGTTTCCAGGATCGGCAGCGAGGCGTTCAGCAGGTGCCGGCGCGGCGTGGGCAGGGTGCCGTCGATCACCAGCGCCGCGCCCACGCTGAAGGCGGCCAGCGCGATGATCTGCGGCAGCCACGGGCGCAGGGCATGCCAGCCGGCACGGGTGGCACCGGCGCCGGCCTTGAACGGCTGGCGCAACGCCGGCGCGAGGGCCAGCAGGGTGGCCAGCAGCAGCGGCAGCACGTAATAGGTCACGCGGTAGATCAGCGCGGCGGCCAGCACGGCGGCCGGGGCCACCTGCGGCAGCAGCTTCAGCAGGCTCCATTCGAACACGCCCAAACCGGCCGGCACCGTGGACACCAGCCCGGCCAGCACTGCCACCAGATACAGGCCGACGAAGCCGGGCAGGCCGGTGGGGGTGGAGTCGGGCAGCAGCACGTAGAAGGCGGCACTGGCCAGCACCAGTTCCACCACGCTCAGTGCGGTCACCCCCAGCATGGTGCGGCGGTCGGGCAGCCACAGGCCATGGCCGAATATCTGGAAGGTACGGCCATGGCGGCCGACCAGCAGCACGGTCAGCGCGTAGGCCGCCAAGGCGACGATGCCGACCACGCGCACGGCGGTCGGGTCCAGCGGCAGGGCCAGCGCTGCCGCGGCCGGTTCCATGCACAGGGCCAGGCCCATCAGCAGCCACGCACCGAACACGAAGCCCAGCGTGCTCATCAACACCACTTGGCCGATCTGCGCCAGGTCCAGGCCGGCGCTGCGGTAGCCGCGCAGCCGCACCGCGCCGCCGGTCAGTGCGGCAAAGCCCACGGTCTGGCCCAGGGTGTGGGCCAGGAAGGCGGTGATGCCGATGCGGGCCGGATGCACGCGGATGCCGCTGCGGCGCAGGCCGATGGCATCGAAGCCGATCAGGCAGGCATAGCTGGCCAGGCCCAGCAGCACGGTCAGCGCGATCTGGCCCAGGCTGAGGTTCTGGAACGCGTGGCGGATGGCGCGGTAGCCGTTCTCGTCGAACTCGTTGGCCAGCCCATGCAGGGCCAGGGCCAGGATCAGCAGCGGGATGACGATGGTGGCGACGCGTTTCCAGGTGGAAGCGGCGGAGGGCGTGGAATCGGTGGGGGCGGTCATCGGCGCAAGGGTGCGTCAGTGGGGGCGAGGGCGGTGTCAACGCAGCGTGGCGCATCGTGCGCCTGTCGCCGCCGTTTGACCAGCGCCGGACTGTGCGCAGGCTGGCCGGATGCAGTGGCCGCGCCGGGCACACACTTCGCACGCCGGGTGGGTGAGAATGCAGGTCTGTCCACCCGCAGGAGCCACGCCCATGATGGAGCGTTACGACGTCGGACCGCGTATGTCCGAAATGACCGTGCACAACAAGGTCGCCTACCTTTCCGGCCAGATTCCGGAAGACACCAGCCAGGACATCACGGGGCAGACCCGGCAGGTGCTGGCCGAGATCGACAAGCTGCTGGCACTGGTGGCCAGCGACCGCCAGCACGTGCTGCGTGCGGAAGTGTTCCTGGCCGACATCGCCGATTTCGACGGCATGAACAAGGCGTGGGATGAGTGGGTGGTTGAAGGCGCAACCCCGGCCCGCGCCACGTTCGAGGCCAAGCTGGCGCACGCCGAGTGGAAGGTCGAGATCGTGATCACGGCGGCCGTGCCGTAACGCTGTTCAGGGTCAGCGCCCTTTTCTGCGAAAAGGGATCTGACCCCGTCCGTGCCGTAATCCTGCTGGGGTCAGATCCCTTTCCGCAGGAAAGGGCTCTGACCCCTTCAACTAGCGTGGCTGCAGCTGCGCACTGGCCTGCGCGCACAGGCCGATAGAGGCCAGCATCAGGCCTTCCATCACACGGTCGCCGACGTGTTCCTGCACCTCGCCGTTCTGGCGGGTGCGTTCGGCGGCCAGCATGATTTCCTGCACCACGCGCAGCCCGGCCAGGGCGCAGTCGGCGTCGGCCAGGGCGCGTTGCCGGCCCGGTTGTTGGGCGTGCTCGGGCCAGGGTTGGCCATCGGCGGCGCTGCCGTGGCCGATGGCGCGCAGGGTCGCCGCCAGGGTGTTGGGGTTGCAGGTGTCTGCCGCATCGCCAGGGGCGGGCGCGGTGCGCGCGTGCAGGTGGGAAATGTCGGGTGTCTTCATGGCAGTGCTCCGTGCAAGGCATTCGGTAGCCGCCACGTGAGGGTGGCGGACGGAGACGTGGCTCGAAAACCGGGACGCAAGACGAAACCGGTGGGCGCGAAGACCCCCACGCTCCGCCCGCCATAGCCGGCAGACGGATTGCCAGCCGGCGCCACGCAATGTGACGCCGGCTGGCAAGCGTGAACAACGTCTTACGTCGCGGGTTTTCGAGACCCGGCCACTCGTTATCAGTGGCACGCCATCTATAGCCGTGCTGCGGCCGAATGCCCATCAGAATCGTTGCATTCCACTTCGCAGCAGGACGCTTGCGGCAGTGTTGCATCGGGTTGATGGTTGCCATGCCGCTGCGCCGCAAGCGCCTCGACCGAGCGGGCAATCTGCGACAAGTGTCGTGCTTGCGCGGACGTGGGGCGCGGCGGTGTGGGTCGATTGCGACTAGCTTCGCGGAATGGGGTCAGAGCCCTTTTCTACGAAAAGGGATCTGACCCCTTACAAAAGCTGCAGATCGATGCAGTCCACCGGGCACGGCGGAATGCACAGCTCGCAGCCGGTGCACAGGTCGGCAATGACGGTGTGCATGTACTTGGCGCCGCCGACGATCGCATCCACCGGGCAGGCCTGGATGCATTTGGTGCAGCCGATGCAGTCCGCTTCCACGATCACCGCCACCTGCGGTGGCTTGTGCGCGCCGCGCGTGCGGTCGAACGGCACGGCAGCTACGCCCAGCACCTGTGCCAGTGCGCGCGCCCCGGCATCGCCGCCAGGCGGGCAGCGGTCCACGCCGGCGTCGCCACGGGCCATGGCCTGCGCGTACGGGCGGCAGCCATCAAAGCCGCATTGGCCACATTGGGTCTGCGGCAACAGGCGGTCCAGGCGTTCGGTCAAGGGCGGGATCAGGCTCATGCGTGGCGAAGGCTGCGCGTTGGTTATTTCAGGGGCTTGCCGCGGTACCAGCGCTCGTGGGCGAGGGCCAGCATGGGGCGGTCTTCGTAGCTGTCGCCGTAGGCGTGGATGCGCACATAGCGTGACAGGTCGAAGCGGCGGCGGATGTGGTCGACCTTGCGCGGGCCACAGTCGCCGTCGGCGTAGCGCCCGGTCAAACGGCCGTCCTGGCTTTCCAGCCGGTTGCAGATCAACTGCAGGCCCCACTGTTCGCACCACGGCCGCAGGTACAGATCCAGCGAACCGGACACCACCACCACGGTGTGCTGCTGTTCCTTGTGCCAGCGGATCTGTTCCAGCATTTCCGGCCGCATCACCTCGGGCAGCACCTCGCGGGCGAAGCCGGCGGCCAGCGTGGCGATGTCATCGGCGTGGCGTTCGCTGAAGGTCAGGCGGGTCACCCGCGCGCGGATGCGTTCGGCGGAAATGATGCGCAGGCGGTAGGCCAGCAACCATGGGCCCACCTTCCACCACGCACGCGCCAGCTGTTCGGGCGTGGCCACGCGGCGCACGAAGCGGCCATAGGTATCGCAGGTGGTGATGGTGTGGTCGAAATCGAACAGCGCCAGCTCCATCCTGCTCTCTCCCATGGCGGTGCCTTCCGTGGCGGTGTGCGGATCGGGCGCGGCGCGGGCCGCGCCCGGGGTGCCTCAGCGGACCGGCATGCCGGGCTGCGCGCCGCTGTCGGCGTCCAGCAGTGCCAGCGCGCCGCCGTCGAAACCGGCCGACAGGATCATGCCTTCGCTCAGGCCGAAGCGCATCTTGCGCGGGGCCAGGTTGGCAATGAACACCACGCTGCGGCCGACCAGCGCTTCCGGTTCGCCGTAGCTGGCGCGGATGCCGGAGAAGATCTGGCGCTTGCCCAGGTCGCCGGCGTCCAGCTCGAAGCGCAGCAGCTTGTCCGAGCCTTCCACGAATTCGCACACCAGCACCTTGCCGATGCGCAGGTCGAGCTTGGCGAAATCGTCGATGCCGATGTAGGCCGGCGCGTCGGCGCTGTTGGCTTCGTCCTTGGCCGGGGCCGGGGCGGCCGGCTTGGCGGCCTCGGGCTTGGCGGCGGGGGCGGCAGCGGCGGCCGGCTGCAGGGTGTCCTTGGAGGCGTCGATCATGGCGTCAATCTTCTTCGGGTCGATACGGGTGAACAGCGGGGTGTACTCGGCAATGCGGTGGCCCAGCAGCGGCTGTGCCAGCGCGGTCCAGTCGTTGACCGGTGCGGCCAGGAACGCTTCGGCCTGGGCGGCGGTGGTCGGCAGCACCGGCTTCAGCGCAGTCACCAGCACGCGGAACAGGTTCAGGCCCTGGCTGCAGACCGCCTGCAGCTGCGCATCGGCGCCTTCCTGCTTGGCGATCACCCAGGGCTTCACATCGTCGATGTAGCGGTTGGCTTCGTCGGCCAGGGCCATGGTCAAGCGGATGGCCGCGGCCGGATCGTTGCGCTCGTAGGCTTCGCGGATCGGTGCCAGGCCATCGACGAAACGCTGGTACTGCGCCGCGTCGGGCAGCTGGGTGGCCAGCAGGCCGTCGAAGCGCTTGCTGATGAAGCCGGCGCAGCGGCTGGCCAGGTTGACGAACTTGCCAACCAGATCGGCGTTGACGCGGGCGATGAAGTCGCCCAGGTTCAGGTCCAGGTCGTCCACGCCGCCGCTGGTCTTGGCCGCGTAGTAGTAGCGCAGCGCTTCCGGTTCCAGGCCGGCGTCCAGGAAGGTGCGCGCCATCACGAAGGTGCCGCGCGACTTGCTCATCTTGGCGCCGTCCACGGTCAGGTAACCGTTCACGTGCAGGCGGGTGGGCGCGCGGTGGCCGGTGCCATGCAGCACGGCCGGCCAGAACAGGCCGTGGAAGTTGACGATGTCCTTGCCGATGAAGTGGTGCAGTTCGGTGCTGGTGCCGGCGCGCAGGTGCGCGTCGAAGTCTTCGCCCAGCTTGCCGCACAGGGTCTGGAAGCTGGACAGGTAGCCGATCGGCGCATCCAGCCAGACGTAGAAGTATTTGCCCGGCTGGCCGGGAATCTGGAAACCGAAGTACGGCGCATCGCGCGAGATGTCCCACGCGCGCAGGCCGCCTTCGGCGTTCAGCCACTCACCCAGCTTGGCCTTCACGCCCGGCAGGGCGACGTCGCCGGCCAGCCATTCGCGCAGGAACGCATCGAAGTGGCCGACCTCGAAGAAGAAGTGTTCCGAATCGCGCATCTCCGGGGTGGCCCCGGAAATGACCGAACGCGGTTCCTTCAGGTCGGTGGGCGCGTAGGTGGCGCCGCACACTTCGCAGTTGTCGCCGTACTGGTCGGCGCTGCCGCAGTTGGGGCAGATGCCCTTCACGTAGCGGTCGGGCAGGAACATGCCCTTGGCCGGGTCGTAGAACTGCGCCACCGAGCGACGGCTGATGTGGCCGGCCGCTTCCAGCTTCAGGTAGAACTGTTCGGTCAGCGCCTTGTTGGCCGCCGAGTTGGTCGAATCGTAGTGGTCGAAGGCCACGCCGAAGGCGGCAAAGTCACGTTCGTGGCTGGCCTGGATGTTGGCGATGAAGGTTTCCGGGGTGACCCCGGCCTTCTCGGCGGCCAGCATGATCGGCGTGCCATGGGTGTCGTCGGCGCAGACGAACCAGGCCTTGCCGCCGCTCATTCGCCGCGCGCGCACCCAGATGTCAGCCTGGATGTAGCCGACCAGATGGCCCAGGTGCAGCGGGCCGTTGGCGTAGGGCAGGGCGGTGGTGACGAGCGCGGTACGGGTCATGGTCGCGGGGTGCAGCCGAGGGGAACCGCAGATTATCGCACGCCCGCAACGTCGTGACCCGGCCGGGGCCGGGTCACGGAGTGTTGCGCGGGGTGGGGCGGGTTACTCGCGCACCCAGGTCTGCGCGCGGCAGATGAATGCGATGCAGCCGGACACGTCCAGCTTGCCGCCGCCGGGCTGCAGTTCGATCTTGGACTTGTAGGTCTTGCCGTTGGCCGGGTCCAGGATGGTGCCGCCGGACCACTTGCTGTGGCTGCCCTTGTCCTGCGACAGGTTCCACAGGATGGTCATGCCCTTCACCGGCTTGTTCTTGTTGGCGCCTTCGCAGCCATCGCAGACCGGGTTCGGGCCCTTGTCCGAATGCAGGATGTCGACCACCTTGCCAGACAGCGTGCCGTTGGCGGCCTGGGTGATCTCGACGATCGACTTCACCTTGCCGGTCTTGTCGTCGATGGTCTTCCAGCGGCCGGCGGCACTGTCGGCGGCCTGCGCCGAGAGCGCGGCCAGGCACAGCGGCAGTGCCAGCAGCAGGGTCTTGAAGGTCTTGCGCATGGTCCCCTCCCAGGGTTCATTCCGGCACGATGCCGGTACAGGGCGACTGTATACCCATTCGGGTGGGTATGGGGAAGAGGGAGGGCTTTGCAGGGCTGCGCCCTGCACCCGCAGAGGCGGAAGCCGAAGGGTAGGTGTCGACCTTGGTCGACACCGGGTCGGAGCCCGTTGCTGCGCAACGGGCTCTGACCCCACCGGGCATCGCGTGGATGGGGTCAGAGCTGGGCTGCGCCCTGCACCTGCCGAAGCCGAAGCAAGGGCGGCATTCCGTGGAATGGCGGGGCGGTGTGGGCTTGCAGGACACGCCGTAAACCCGTCCATGGGGGCTCGTAGGCGCCTTGCTCGTGCGCGCTGTCCTGCGCGCACGGCAAGACCGGGGTTGGGCGTCCTGCCCAACCCGCCCGAGGCATGCCTCGGGCCCATGGCGCCTGCGGTCCTGCAAGCCCACACCGCCCCGCCTCTGACAGTTTCCCGCGGTCTGTCGGAACGACAGGGGGTCGGATCCCGTTGCTGTGCAACGGGCTCTGACCCCATTGGGGAGCGCGTGGATGGGGTCAGAGCCCTTTCCTGTGGAAAGGGATCCGACCCCGGCTCAGACGACTTCGTACAGTTCCAGCGGCAGGCCGTCGGGGTCGACGAAGAAGGTGAAGCGGGCGCCGGTGTATTCGTCCACGCGGATCGGTTCGCAGGCCACGCCGTGGTCGGCCAGGCGCTGGATGAACGGTTCCAGTGCGGCCACCCGGAAGGCCAGATGGCGCAGGCCCTGTGCTTCGGGCCGGCTGGGCCGCGGTGGCGGTGCGGGGAACGAGAACAGTTCCAGCTGTCCACCGTCGGGCAGGGCCAGGTCCAACTTCCACGAGTCGCGTGCGGGACGGTGGTTTTCGGCCAGCACGCGCAGGCCCAGCACGCGCACGTAGAACTCCTTCGAACGCGCGTAGTCGCTGCAGATCAGCGCCGCATGGTGGATGCCCAGCAGTGCGCCGGCCTCGCTCATGGCGTGGCCGCTGCGGCGGGCTGGGCCATCCAACGGTCCATCTTGCGACCCAGGACATCCAGCGGCATCGAGCCGTCCTTCAGCAGTTCGGCATGGAAGCGGCGCAGGTCGAACGCAGCGCCCTGCTGCGCGCGGGCCTTGTCGCGCAGGGCGACGATGGTGGTCAGGCCGGCCACGTTGGACAGGGCCTGGCCGGGCTGGGCCATGATCCGCTCCACTTCGGCGCTGGCATCGTCGGCGCTCATGTCTGCATTCTTCTGCAGATAGCTGACCGCCTGCTGCTTGCTCCAGCCCTGCGCGTGCACGCCGGTGTCGGCCACCACGCGGGTGGCGCGCAGCAGGCGCGAGTAGAGGTAGCCGATGCGGTCGTAGGGATCGTTGTAGGCGCCCAGCTCATCGCCCAGGGTTTCCGCATACAGGCCCCAGCCTTCAATGAAGGCCACATCGCCACCCTGGCGGCGGAAGCGCGGCAGCTTGGCCAGTTCCTGCTGCAGGCCCAGCTGCACGTGGTGGCCGGGAATGGCTTCGTGCAGGTACTGCACCGGCACGCTCCAGCGCTTGCGGCTGGGCAGGTCGCGGGTGTTCACGTAAAGCACGCCCGGCTGTCCGGCCGGCGACGGCTGGTAGGCGGCTGCGGCGGCAGCCAGGGCGCGTTCCGGATCGACCGGGCGGATCTCCAGCCCGGCCTTGGGCAGCGTATCCAGCACCTGCGGCAGGCGCGTGGACACCTGCTGCTGCACCTGGCGGTAGCGGTTCAGCAGGTCGTCGGCGTTCACGTACTGGAACTGGCGATCATTGCGCATGCTCTTCAGCAGCTTGGCCTGCGAACCACGCAGTTTGTTTTCCTTCATCACCGCGGCGATCTGCGCCTGCAGCTCCTGCACGCGCTGTTCGCCCAGCGCATGCAGCTGCGCGGCGGTCTGGTCGCTGGCGGTGGTCTGCACGATCAGGTTGGCGTACCAGGCCTGGCCATCGGGCAGCGCGCCCAGGCCGGTGCTTTCGCGGGTGGCCGGCAGGTATTCGGTGGCGATGAAACCACGCAGTGCGCGGTAGGCCGGCATGATGCGCAGTTCGATCATGCGCTTGTACTCGGCGCTGATGCGCGCCTTGTCTTCGGCGGCAATGCTGTCGGGCATGGTGCGGATGGGCGACCAGAAGATGCTTTCCTCGGCGGTCGGCTTGATCACTGCATCCAGCTGCGGCAGCACCTTTTCCATCAGGTCGCGCGGCTGCACCACGCCGGCCTTCATGCCCTGGCGCATGTTGTCGATGGCCTGGTCGAACAGCGGGGGAATGCCCAGCGAACGGCGCGACCAGGTGTCGTAGTCCTGCACGGTGTTGAAGGGCTGGGCGCCGGCACCGGCACCGAGGATCGCCATGATGCTGCCGATGTTGTAGTACTGGCTGATCGGCATCATCCAGCTGGGGTAGCGTTCTGCGTCCAGCGTGGCGCGCGCGTCGCGCACGAAGATCTGGTAGCTGAGCAGGTCCTGGCCCTGCAGGCCGTCACTGCCGACCTTTTCAACTTTGCCCAGCCATTCCACGGTGAAATCGTGCGATTGCTGGCGCCAGGCGGCCGACAGGATGTTGGGCAGCTGGTCGTTGTAGCGGGTTTCGCCCTGGAAAGTGGCCTGCAGCGGGTTCAACCGCATCGAGGCATCCCAGTATTCGTCGTACAGGCGCTCCAGCTGCACGGCGCGCGGCACGGCGCGGGCCGGGGCGGTGGGGCGCGGCGCAGCGCGGCGTGGGGCGGCGCGCGGCTTGGCCTTGGGTTTGGCGGCCTGGCGACTCTGCGCGGCGGCGGGGCGGCTGGCCTTCTTCTTCGCTGCTTCGGCCGACGGTACGGCACTGAACAGGAACAACGCAGCGATGGCGGCGGCCAGGACGCGGGGGGAATACGGCATCAGGAGCTTCCGTGGAACACAGACCGTGGAGCTTGCACGATCCGCGCGCGTACGGCCAGCGTGCAGCCGCAGTCAGTTTGCCGGCGCTGGGTATTCAGTCAGCCGCGGCGGCGGCACGCAGATCGGCCGCGCGTTGCGGCCCCAGGTAGCGGGTAATGGCGCGGCGCATCAGGTACAGCAGGGGAATGAGGGCAATCGCAAAGCCCATCTTGTAGACGTAGTTGACGCTGCTGACCGCCAGGAACAACGACGTGGGCCAATGCTGCGGGCCCAGCACGAAGGCGATCCAGATGACCACGAAGCTGTCCACCAGCTGCGACACCGCCGTGGAGCCGGTGGCGCGCAGCCACACATGGCGTTCGCCGGTGGCCCGGCGGATGCGGTGGAACACGGCCACGTCGATCAGCTGGCCAACCAGGAAGGCCACCAGCGAACCAGCAATGGTCCACATGCCCTGGCCGAACACCGCCGCGAAGGCGGCCTGGTAGTCCGGCACGCCGTGGGCGTTCATCGAGGTGACCCACCAGCTGGCCGGGGCCAGCGAGATGGCGGCAAAGGCAAACAGGAAGCCGTAGGCGATCAGCACCACCGCCAGCCACGAGATGAAGCGCACGCCGCGCTTGCCGAAGAACTCGTTGATGGTGTCGGTCATGATGAACACCACCGGCCACAGCAGCGTACCGGCGGTGAAACTGAGCGAGCCGGTCTGGCCGAACAGGTTCCAGTTCAGCGGGTTGATGCCCAGCGTGTCTTCCAGCGCGAAGATCTTCACCCCGATCAGTTCGGCCAGCACCGCGTTGCCGCAGAAGAACGTGGCCAGCACGATGAACAGCAGGACCGCGCGGTCCTGCAGCGGCCGTGCATGCGGGGTGGGCTGCGCCGGCTCGCTCACTCGGCGCGTTCGCCGGCACGGGTGAACGGCACGCTGGCCGGGGCCACGGCACCGCCGGAGATGATGAAGCTCATCGCCTGGTCCACGGTCCAGTCGGTCGGGGTCAGCAGTTCCACCGGCACGATTTCCAGATAGCCCGAGGTCGGGTTCGGCGTGGTCGGCACGTATACCGCGGCCAGTTCGCGGTCGCTGCCCTGTTCCTTGATGACACGGGTGACCAGGCCGACCGATTTCATGTCACGGTGCGGGAAGTCGATCAGCACCACGCGCTGGGTGCTGCCCGGTTCGGTCTGCAGCATGTCCAGCAGCTTCTTGGCACTGTCGTAGATGATGCTGGCCAGCGGAATGCGCTTGATCACCGCGCCCACCCAGCGCAGCAGGCGCTGGCCGACCACGCGCCGGCTGGCCACGCCCACCGCCAGGATCACCAGCAGGGTGGCCAGCAGGGCGATGGTGTTCTGAATCCATTCGGCGCGTACCCAGCCCAGGTAGTGCGGAAAGTTGGTGGCGATCTGTTCGGACAGCGGCACCACCAGCGGGCTGGAAATGCCCGACAGCAGCACGAACACGAACTTCACCACGACCCAGGTCAGCCAGATCGGCAACAGGGTCAGCAGGCCGGTCAGGAACAGGCGCTGCAGGGAGGGGCGGGGAACCAGGGCGGGGGCTTCGAGCGACATGCGCGCATTGTAGCGGTCGCAGCCTGTCGATTACGCTGCCCGATCACGACGGCGGGCTACAGGGCAGGGATGCTGTGTTGAGGATTCTGCGCGGAATCGGTTGGAGCCTGCTGGCCCTGCTGGGGCTGGTGGTGGCGGTGTGGCTGGCGGCGCGGTTCTGGCCGCTGTCGGCCGAGCAGCGCGCGCAGGTGCGCCTGCTGGAAGATGTGCAGCCCCTGCCCGGGCGCAACGGCTTTGCCCTGCTGTGGACGCTGCCGTTCGACGATCTGGATGCTGCGCAGCGCGAGCAGGCCTTGCTGAAGGACGTAGCGCGGTGGCGGGCCGGGCGGGAGCCGGGCATGAACGATTCCCTGTTGGAAGGCACCCAGCCGCAGGTGAAGGCGCAGGTGGGAGTTACCTGTGGGTCGCGCGTACCGGATTGCCTGGCGCGCGTGCGCGCAGATCCGCAGCGCTTCATCGACGGCCATGCCGGCCATGCTGGTCTGCATGGCCGGCAGCAACAGCTGGCCGACTTCGATCGTTTCGATTCCCCGTTCCAGGGGCTGGGTGACCCGCTGATGATGCCGGTGCCGCGCTATCAGCTGCTGATGGAGGGCACCAGCGCACATGCGCTGGCCTTCGTGCAGGGCGATACGGCGGCAGCGCTGGCCGGCAGTTGCCGTTCCCTGCAGCTGGGCAGGCGCCTGATGCACCGTGGTGGCACGCTGCTGGACAGCATGATCGGCGCCGCAAGCGTGCAGGCGAACGCACAGTTGCTGGCCGACATGCTGGTGGAACTGCCGGCCGACCACGTGCTGCCAGCGGTCTGCGAAACGGCACTTCAACCCCTGGCGAGCGAGGAACAGAGCCTGTGCCGCGCGATGCAGGGCGAGTTCGCACTGAGCGAACAGGCCATCGATGCATCGCTGCGGCAGGGCACCAATGTGCTGATGCTGGACCGCAGCCAGACCCGCGCGCGCATCGCGCAGAATTTCGCCTGGGCCTGCGGTGCTGCTGCCGAACGCAGGCTGGCTGAGGACGCGCCGGCGCAGCGCAGCTGGGAACAGCCGTGGGACGTCCGCTGCGTGGCCAATTGGATCGGCTGCACGCTGGCCAGCATCAGCGGCCCGGTGTACCAGGATTACGCCGCGCGCAGCCAGGACAGCGCGGCGCTGGTGCGCCTGCTGGGGGCCCAGCGATGGCTGCGGCAGCAGCCCGATGCCCCGGCACAGGCGCTGGCGCGGCTGCCGGCGCAATGGCGTTCGCCCAGCCGGGTGCCCACGCTGTCGGCCGATGGCCGCCACCTGCAGGTGCCGCGCCGCCAGCGCGACGCGACCGACCAGCTGACGACCATGCTGTCGGTGCCGCTGTAGCTGCCGGCGTGGTGTTGCCGTTTCAGCCGCCGCGTGCCTGCGGCTTCAGGCGCACGTAGACCTGCTTGCGCACGCGCGCGACGACCTCGCCCGATGCATCGACCACGTCGTTGCTGAACCAGCGCAGCACTTTCTCGCCGCCGGCCGCCTCGGCGCGCAGTTCGTCCAGCACCGCGTCATCGATGTGGAAGTGAGTGCGCACGGTGCCGCGACCGGGCTTGAGGAATTCGATGGCACCGGCACGGTCCCAGACGTAGTAGTCGCGGCCCAGCGTATGCAGCAGGCCCAGCATCCAGAACGGGTCGGTCATGGCGAACAGGCTGCCGCCGAAGTGGGTGCCTTGAAAAAAACATGGCTAATGAGCTTCCACATACTTTTTACAAGGGAATACATGTCACAACCCGTGTAAATGAGTTCCTACATAGGTTTCGGTCGTTCCCGTCAAGACCAGCCGGGCCCGGTCTCCTTGGAGAAGAGACAAGGCCTGATTGGATACCCAGCGGCTGGCGGGATGCATACTGTGTCCCCCAACCCTTGCCGATCACCTCGTTGATTTGTTGACTTAGCCCTCGATGCGGCTTCTGGCGGCAGGACAGTGGTGCCGTCTCATGGAAGCGGGCGATCAGGGCACATACTGGGACTTCATCAGATGGCAGTCGCAAATGCTCGTCGTCTATTCGTAGATGCCAATATCTGGATCGCTTGGGGCCAAGGTTTCGCGAAGGCGGAAGCGACGACGCTGACTGAGCTGATCAATCACGGCTTGGTCAAGCTGGTGTCCACCGACCTGACCCTGATGGAGATCGCCAAGCGCTTCAGAAACAACGATATCGCCGCTTTGGACCCACTGATCAAAGCCGACCTCAAGCATGCCGCCCGTCAGTACCTCCAGCTAGAAATCCCTGGCTTTGATCGCGACAAACTGAGGGTTCAGATCTTTAATCACCATCTGCAAAAAGTGAAGTTGGCAATGTTCTCTCAGTTCCAAGCTGAGGTGCGAAGCATCGACAACGTGAAGCCGTCTCACGTTCTTGAGCAATACACCCATGGGACAGGTCTCTTCGGCCCATCTGGCAAGAAAGACCAGTTCCCAGATGCGTTCATCTTTGCTGCAGTCTCCGGCGATGTGAGCGCTGAAAAGCCCCTAATCGTATGGTCTCAGGATGGAGACTTTGCCATCGCCTGTGAGGAGTCCGGGCACATCACACGCGTTACATCCATGCCTCAGCTATTGGATGCCCTAGGTATCAAGCGTGAGGATGACGCCATCCAAGAGCTATTTGATAGCCAGCCAGAACTGTTCCTGACTGCATTGCAAGAAGAACTAATGGGCTACTCCATTGATGCCGATGACGTCCCAGACGCAAATGTCGAGCTGCTAGAGGTTTTGGACGTGATAAGCATCAACGTCACCTCGGTCTATCGAGCGGGTGAAGGAGAAGGCAAGTACATTGGGTTCGGCAAGTGCGAAGTGCGCGCTCAAGTGGAATTTAACCATCCCGACTGGGATTCGGCGATCTATGACAGCGAGGACAAGGTGCTCATCCCCTTGCACTCAGTCGAAGGCGAAACTGAGCTTGACCTTGGGCCCTACAGCTTCACCTTCCTGGCCGACATCGTCGACGGTCAGGTTGCTCAGATCCACGAGTGCGATATGAAAGAGCGCTGGGGCTTGCGTGGATCCTTGCTTCAGGATCGAGGCTACTTCTAAAGAGCAGCTGAGAGGCTCACGCACCAGCCCCTTTGCTCTGAAGACTGATGCAACTGCCTGACTTCGGCCAAGTCGCGATTGTCCGTATCTGAGCCTGACCTACCCCCGAAAAACCGGGCCAGCGTAATGGATAGAATTCCCCCGGTGGAGTCCTGGCAGGGGGTTCCAATCGGCCCGCCGTTGGTACCATCCTGTGTCTGGATCATCGAAGCACTTGGGTCAGCAGCTGTCAGCTGACCGGATCGCGGGCGGCACCATCAGGCCTGGCTCGCGAACTCAGTACGGGCCGCCTGCAGCACGCGGACTGGATCTGTGGCCAGCACATCGGCCGGGGCGGCATCGTCGAGCAGCACGTTCGATGAGAGGAACCACTCAGCTTCGCCCCAACCAGTGGTGCGACGCAGACCATCCACCTCGCGCTCGAAAGGCCCGTGATCCCGCAGTACCTGCAGGATCTCAGTCAAGTGAGAAGAATCGGCACGTGGACGAGGCATCGTCATTGCCGCAAGTTGGCTTAGCCTCGACGTCATTGCCTTTTCCGTTGATAGAACTTTTCGGACGAAACCATCGCATGCCGCTGCTAGCAGTGATTGCGCGTTGAACCGCGTTGCGCAAGCCGCGGCAGAATCACAACGACAACGGCTGCACCTCGAAACTGCCCTCGCTGTCGAACGGCTGGTCCTGCCGTAGGCGGTCTGTACGGATCAGCACTCTGGCCTCAATCTCCACTTGCAGGGTCAGCTGGGTGACCGGGCCGACCTGACCTTGGGTGACCACCTGAAGTACGTGGTTGGGCTTCCATTCCATCGCATCTATTGGTTGCACCGGTATCGTTACCGGAGACGGGTTAGAGGTGAGTAGGGCAGGGATGCCATCGGCTTGTGCCCGTGCTATTGATACCAGTACCACGCCCGCATCGCCCAAGGGATAGCCCTGTCCACTGCTGTGGGCAGGGGCACGGAAGCGCAGCGCGAAACGTGTGGGCAGCATGCATTGCACCTGCAACGTACGTAGTTGTCGGCCAACCGATGGCGGCCTTTGCGACGTATAGGCGACGGTGTTGGGGAGGTCGTAGGGGTTGATCCGTCCAAAGGCGATGTCCGGATTGTCCAGGCTGATCTGGCATGGCGGCGTGGGTGGCGGGTCGGAGTCGGTCGTAGCGGAGGATTCAAAGGCGGTCAAACCGGCCGCCCCAGCCAGTGCTACCCCCCACTTGCGCAGCCGATATGAAAAGTTGGGAGCTTGCGTGGGCATGCTTGCGGTGTCCGGGTCAGGGGGATAGTTGGCATCACTGGCAGGTGATGTCGGCGGTGTCGTAGAAGGCCTCCGGATCGATTTTTTCCGGAAACTGATATTGGAAGTGGCACTGACGGCCGTTGACATCGCTAGCCAGCAGGGGTGCCTGTAGTTGCACCTCGTTGAGAAAGACCCCGCCGTCGGTGCCGACCGAGCTGATCCATTCGCCGCGCGAGTCGAAGATGGCAGTGCCTTTCTCCAGCGCCTGTCCGTTGCCATCGAGCAGGCGCAGCAGCGCCCGCCGTTTATGCACGACATCGAAGGTGACCTTGGCGACCGCGCCGCGGCCGAGGCGCAACGACTGGATGCCATTGCCGATGTCCACCGTACGCGGCAGGCTGCGCGTGCTCAGCGACAGTCGACCCTTAGCATAGGCCGGCAGACTTGGTGCGATTGCACGGCCGGCCGCGTCGGTCCAGGCAGGGCCATAGGGAGTATCGATGCGGGCATTGCGGATACCCGGCACCGAGATTACGGCGAAGGTGTCCTGCAATGGGTAGGGAGTAAATGTGATCCCCTGGCCATGTAGCACTACACCGCCGGCGAGGCTGCTGCTGAACGAGGAGGCACCCTTCTGTCGGCTGCCATTGAGGTTGATCCGGGTGAACCATGGCAATAGATTAAGTCCAGCTGATGCGCTGCCGCCGCGCCCGCTGTCGGCCGTGGCTGTCAGGTTGTAGGCGACGAGCTCGTTGACCCGCTCGCTGATGTTGGCGCGGGTGCGCAGGCGATCGCCCTGTCGGGCCACGGTGGTATTGACGCTGCGGCTCCCCAGTGGCAGGTTCATCGAAAGGTAGATCGTGCGGTCCTTGTTGCTTCCAATGCGTCGTTCAGAGCTGAGCATGATGCTGGCTCTGCCGATGGTGCGCGACCAGCTGGCGAGTACATTGCCGGAGCTGCGATCGTCGAAACCGAGATAGCGCGAGTACCCCAGCCCGAACGCCCCCAACGCCCGGGCCTGATAAGACAGGTTCAACGACTGCTGCAAGCGTGGACCGTTGCCCGAGTTCTCGCCGCTGCTGACGCGCCACGGCTCTGCCCACGGCACGTCGCTGGCCTGGCGGAAGTGTTGCGTCTGCTGCTGCACCGAGGCTGCCAGTGAAAGCCGGTCGAGCAGCTGCAGGCTGCCGCTGAGCTGCAGCTGGGTACCAAGCTGGCCACCTTTGGGGCGGCGCGAGACAACTTGGCGCAGGTAGACATTGGTGTTGCGTGTGGGCGCTGCGTTGAGACCGGCGGCCACCGCGTGGTAGTTGTTTGTGATGACGGCGCCAGCGGATAGCCCTACCCATTCGCGCAGCGGCACGTTGCCGTGAACGGCGGCCAGCCAGGCATCCTGCGGACGGCTGCCATCGGGGGCGCGCAGGTCCTGGCGGTCGGGCCGGCCAATGGCGAAAGACAGGGAGCGTTCGGGTTGGCTGAAGCCAACATTGAAGCTTCCCGAAGGTACTCCGAAGCTGCGTTGGGAGCTGTCCGCCTCGATTACCGTTACCAGCAGGTCGGCGTTGCTGTCGATGATTGGCAGCTGAGTCAGGGCGAACGGGCCAGGAGGTACCAGCGTGGAAAGAATCAGCCTACCTTTCTGTCGGACCTCCACGCGAGCCTCTGTTTGGGCGATCCCGCTGGCGCTGGCGCCGCCACTCAACGGCTGTTGCAGGGCGGCTTCCGGCAGCAACTGCGCGCCTAACAGGGCAGGCAGCGAGAACAGCTGGCTTGCTGGGTTGATCTGGCCCGCCTGCAGCAGCACGTGCTGCGCAGCGAAGGTTTTCTGCGCGTAGGCGTCAAGATTGCGGAAACGCCGTTGCCCATTGTAATCGCTGTAACTCTGCCGGCTACGCAGGATCCAGCCGTGTGTGTTCAGTCCAGTTTCGGTGAGCACTTGCATGCTACGTGACTGGCCGCCTGCATAATCGCTGCGCGAATTGACCAGGTTGTAGTTGAAGACCGCTGCGGTTCCTCCCGGGCTGTCAGCCAGCGAGCGGTCGGCCGCCATGGGCGCACGCAGCGCGTCGGTGGGCACGATCAATTCCAGCTGATCATTGTCGGGCCGCAGCTTAACCACCGCCTGCGGGTAGTAATCGGCAAGGTTGATGCACCGCGGCGTGGTGCCGCTTTCGGCAGCGGCTGCTTGCGGCCATTGGTCCGCGCCTTTCCCGGGCGGCCCGATCTGCGCCAAGCGCAGCAGCGCGGGCGTTGCGCACAGCTGTCCGTCGCCGTCAAACAGTGCGTTGGTCGTGCCGATGGACGCGCCATTTACCTGCAACGTGACGTAATTGGTGCCCGCGGTGAAGCGCTTTGCCGATGCGAAGTACTTGGCCACATCGGCAGGCAGACCGCGTGATTTGAGAATGTTGGTATTAAAGGTGGCGTTGCCGGAAGCCAGATCCGTTCCTGATAAGGCTGTGCGTCCGGCTTCGGTCGGCGCGGCATCATCGGCGTAAACGCTGGCGCTGCAGGCGGCCGAGACCAGGCTTGCGAGTATTTTCAGCTTCATTGGAAGGGAGGGCCAAACGGAGGGAGCAGGACGCAGTACAGGGGTATGCTGGCGATAAGCGCCGCTGCGTGATCGCAGCGGCGCCCCGGGCACAGCGTGCCAGCCGTGGAGCTCAGTGGTTAAAGCGATACGATCTCGAAGGTCGCACTACCGCTGATGTCGACATTGCCGGTCGTGGGCAGATCGCTGCCTTTGAACAGGGTCGGGTAGACGCGGAAGCCATAAAGGGTACCGGCGCTGTTCGTGGTCGCCACAGTAGTGGTGCCCTGGACCGCCGAGGCCAGGTACGGCTTGCCGTTGTCTAGGTAGCCATTGGTGCCGACGGCCCAGCCGTTCTCGCCATCGGCGCTGAGGATGGCGTCCTGTGCGCTGATGCCCGCTTGAGTGCTGCTGAACTTCATGGTGTAGCCGCCGATGGCATTGCCGGTGCTGGCGTCGATCAGTGCGTAGTAGTTCGCCGGTCCCAAGTTGGTGCCGCGGAAGGGCATGGTGTCGGCGCCCTTCTTGCCGCTGAAGGAGTCGCTCATCTTGACCACTACCTGGGTCGGCGCGCCGCAGGTCACGGTCAGACTGGACAGGATGCTGGTGCCGCCAAAGCTGGCTTCGTTGTAGCTGTCCTGGCTGACCTCACCAAGGTTGATGTCATCGATGGTCATATCAAAACCGCTCACTGCGCTGATATCGCACGGTGCGGTGAGAATCTTGCCGGTGACGCTCATGGTCGCGCTGGTATCGGCAAATGCAGGCGTGATAGCCAGCAATAGGGCAGTTGCCAGGGCGAGTTTGGCATGCAGGTTCATTGTGTTCTCCTTGAATCGAGCGGATGGATGCAGTCGATCCGTGGTTAAAGATATTTCACTTCAATCGTGGTGCTGCCATTCAAGTCAATCTCTTCGGCAGGCAGGTTGTCGGTGGCCGAGATGTTGCCGGCCACGGTCAGCGGGAAGTTGAAGCTGTTTCCTGACATCGAGTTTCCGGTGGCGTCGGCCGCACTGATCACCGGCTTGGTGGCGTCCAGGTATACCGTGCCACTCACTTCGGTCAGGCTGGTGGTATCGACTCCACTCAACATCTTCACTGCGTCACTGGAACCCCCGGCTACCGTGCCGACCGTGACTGTGCCTACCCTGACCGCATAGGCACCAATGGCCGCGTTGTTGCTGGCCCTGCCCAGGCCGGCGTACTGTGCGGTGGGCAGGGTGACCGGGCCGTTACCGAAGTCGAACGAACGGATGTCGGTCGGCTTGCTCGCTTCACTGTTGTCCACCGTGCTGATTGCGATAGCGGTGTTGCCAACGCAGGCGACACTGGCATTCAGCGTTTTTGCTTTGCTGGCCGGCAGCGCGGTAGCACTGGTGTTGCCGAGAGAGCCGCGTGCGATGTCGCCAAAATCCACGGTCGCGTCGGACAGGGCGATGTTGCAGCTTGGGGCAACCAGCGTGCCGCCAACTTTCATGGTGACGCTGTCGGCTGCAAATGCGGGGCTCAATGCACAGCTCAATGCCGATGCAGCGAGGATCCGGGTGGGACGGTTCATCATTGATCTCCAGGTACTAGTAAAAAACGTCAAAGCTGACGTATAGCGCTGTCAGCGGTGCTGACAGCATTGAACGCAACGCCGTGGCATCGCGCCCGCCACGAAACCGTGGTGGTGGGCGCGATCCTTGGGCGGTGCGCTCAAATCCATTTACGCCCGAGCAGAGTCGAACGCGGGCCGAGCGCCTGCAGCGCCGTGGCGGTTGGCGGACACGGTCTGATAATGAGCAGCGGTTGGGTGGGGCCGGGACTACCGGTGTTATTGTGCTGCCGGCGCGAGGTCCACGCGCGGTGGTCCGGCCTGCACGTCGGCGTCGACCGGGTCGGCGAAGTAGCCGTTGAGCGTTGCTGGTGTGTAGCGCACGCCGCGCGCCGCACGCAGGTCGCTGCTGCTGGACAGGGCTACCGATTCCCCCGGGAGGATATAGGTGCGAGGCAGTTTGGCGGGTATTTCACCGGGTTGGAGGGTCAACTCTTGCGACATCCTCACTACGTAGGGCCCGGTATTGCGCACCGCGATCCCGTCCGCGGTGTGGGTCCATTGCAGCAGCTTCCACGGCTGGCCGTTTCTGGCCAGCCCGGCCGGGCGGATGATCACAGGAATGTTCTGGCGGATGTTGACCTGCACCTTGTTCGGGGCGGTCTGCGGAATGCCTTCGAAGGTGGCGCGCTTGAGTCGCTCGGTGGTCAGTGTCTGGTTGGGCTTCAGCAAGAACCGCACCATCTGCGTATTGCCGGCATCCACACGGGTGATCGGCGGTGTCACCAGCAGCAGCGGCGAGGTGTCTTCGGGTACATTGACCACCTCTGAATGCAGCAGCACGGCCTTGCTATCGGTATTTTTCACCGCGATGACGCCTTCACCGTCCTGCGCTTCCACCACGATCACCGAGGTTTCCAGGCGCAGTCCATTGGCGTGGACGGCAGGGCAGGCCAGGGTACACAGGCCGAGCACGAGCGCGCCCAGCCTAGTCGGCACAGTGGACAGAGTAGGGCGTATGTTCTTGCGGGAGGAGGGCATCATAGGGCTGATCAAGGTAATGGCGGCGTCTGCATGTTGCTTGACGCCCAGTGTCGGCTGGCTCATGCTGGTCGGCAGTGGGGTGCCGTGTCAGTGACGCGGGGCGGGTAGCTGCGGCCGTATGATGCCGTGGTGTTGGGTAGCGTTACATAGTGATAGTACGAAAGTTGGTCATATTGAGCGGCCGACTCGATCCAGCAGGCCGGTAGTGCGCATGGCTGCAGCCGGCTGATTTAGAAGCGCAGAAAGATGGTGCCAGAAGTGGAAATCACCTGCTGCATCGGCAGGGGAGAGATCACGTCGGCGCTAACTAGATCAAATTTCATAACACGCTCCAGCGCAAATTTTTCCTGTCTTCTGAGGCGTCCCTTCATTGAGGGCTGCAACTGCAATGACCAGCACTACGCAGGAAGAGGCCGTAGGCGCGCCGCGGCCCAGGTAGGCTTCGACGGAGATCCGCGGCGCCGCGGCCGGCACGCCTACCTGAAGCGCCGCCACACTTTCCTAAACTGTGGGTTGATGAACAGGTAGGGCGTGCGCTCGTAGAGACAGGCAGTGGCATCGGCGGTAATGGGCGGCCATCGGGGTTGTTATAGCTGCCATGCCGCTATGGGAAGCTGAGCTGTTGGCAGTTCGTCTCGAGCTGGTGGAAAAAGCGGCTCAAGCTCAAGAAACCGATAGGCTTCGGATGGCGCCGGCACGTGCGGAGGAGACGCTCAGGCTACAGCGGGCGAAGCTGGTCAATCGTTTGTCGGCTTTGGAGCGTGGCGGGCGGCCAAGGCGATTCGGAGCGGCGTTCTATCAGACGGGAGATCGCAGCCCGGAGGCGCTGACTTGGCTCGAGTGGACGCATCGGCAGGTCCAATGGCTGGATCCCATCTGTTCGAGCCCAAGGTAATCGCCGCCCCCAGAGTTCGTCTGTGCGACTATTTCACTGGCCGGGGATCATGGGAGAGAGATCCGAACGATTGGTGGTACATCGACCCGAAGGAGCAGCCTTCGGAGAGTCAATAGATGAGTTTGAGTATGAGTTTGAAGGGAGGGCCGCTGCGGCAGAAGCCGCAACGCATCTCGATGACAGTGTGACTAAACCGGCACGGTACTCCAGTCAGTGGTACACGCGACTGCATCAAAAAGGCTTTGGCAACGTGGCCCTATCTCTTATGACTCTCCCCTTCAGGCGAAGAGGGAACAGGCAGCTGGGCTGGATGTGGCCGCGCTGAGCTATTGGGTTCCATCCCGCCCAATGTCTGCGGTAGTGGCCACACATGCGCGTTTGACTAGAAGCGTCGTAATGCCCTTCATCTTGCTGGACGACAAGCTATGGAAGGTGCGCCGGCTTGCATAAGCCTTTGGCGGACATTTTATGCTTGTGCGAAAACGTGCAGCCGTGGGCTCCTAGGTCTGCAGAGGGCGGGGCTGCATTTGCATGTGGATCAGTGTCCTCATGTGCAAAATTTCTACTTGGGACGGGCATCAAAATTTGGTTCCCCAGTTGAGAACGAAGTTCTCCTGCTCTAGGGTCTCTAGTGCTCCGGGGCGGACGCGGCGTACTTCGCGTATGACATCGTTTTGAGTGGTAATGGCCCCGCTGTCAATGAGCAGCATGCAGGCGACCGTGCCGGCTCTACCTAGCCCGCCTTTGCAATGAATGACCACCTTTTTCCCACCTAGTAGGGCCTTTGACAGCGAGGGGCCTAGGGTCGACCATGCGAGAAGAAAGCCCGCATCGGGCGCCGCGCCGTCCGCAATTGGGAGACCATGCCATTGAAGGCCGAAGAGAGTGGCGCGATTTGGTAGCTCTGAGATCTGCAACTCCTCGAACTCCCAAGGCTCAATCAGTGACACAAGATGGCTCGCTCCCCAAGAGCAAATTGTCGCTAGATCGGTATCAATGTCTCGGTTCCAAGAACCGGTCCTGGCGTTCGCTTGTTGTTTTCCGGGCGCGAATGTGATGCCCACGGCGCCACCATTGTTCCCTATCGGAAGTTCGGCGATCTGCAGAGGGTGCGATTGACTGGTCTTGATCATGCCTGCGTCCAGCGGAAGATGGGTTGAGACAATAAAGTGATACGTCGGCCCACCTGTCCGGCAACGGCGAGCTCGCACAGCTAGCGCTCGAGGACGCGGCCTTCAGATAGCATCGATACTTTCCTTCGAATTCGTGTCAGGGCAACTTCAAGCCCATCGTCGTGGGGAGAGTAGG
The DNA here is from genome assembly GCF_003086695.1 of Stenotrophomonas sp. SAU14A_NAIMI4_8. NCBI lineage: Bacteria > Pseudomonadati > Pseudomonadota > Gammaproteobacteria > Lysobacterales > Lysobacteraceae > Stenotrophomonas > Stenotrophomonas sp. SAU14A_NAIMI4_8. Next base: position 3,108,002 of record NZ_CP025999.1, on the reverse strand, counting down.
GGGACGCGAACAGAGGCGCCTTGATCCAGAACTTCTCCTGCCCGGGATGAATATAGGATTGGTGGTCATCCAAAAGAAGTGCTGTGCCGAGGAGGGGGGAAACCAAGAGGAGATCCTTCGTGCTCCCCAAGCACTGGATGTAATTGGAGTACTTGAACCAGTCCGGTATTTCCCCTTCTTCCGCAAGGAGCGAGAGAATATTCCTGACTTGTGGCTCCGGCACGGTTGTGAACAATACCAACTGGCTAAAAATATCCTTGATCTCACCCAGGAACCGAAGAAGGCCAGGTCTAGGTATCTGACTTACGGCGTTGGATATCAGTGTCCCCTCGAGATCAAGTGCAAGTATGGAAGGCTGAAGCCGTTGAGAGAGTTGGGGCATGAGTTCGTTGCTCCTAAAGATCCATCTGCTGTACTGATCAACTGGAGCCTTAAAGTTCACTCGCAAAGCTGCGGAAGTTGAGCAAGCCAGTAGTCAGGGCCTATTGGTAGGATGCTCTCCAGGGTGATTTCGAGCATTAGTGGACGACGCCAATTGCTGTCAGGCATGAAGCAGAAGTCTGTCTTCTGTAGCGCCCCTGCAGTTTCCTTTAAGGCGAGCCAGTGCGTTCTTTTACGCATTTCTGCGGACATGACTCGGATCGCGGCTTCTTCGTCTCCGCCCGAGGCTAAGTAATGGCTTGCCGCGCCTCGGACGGATGACCAGGCGACATATCGCTTTCGCCCAAGGCTGAGATGAGGCCAATGCTCCTTCTGCTGGGCAATGATCTGATCGACCCATCGAACACTGATCCGATGTCTGCGGAGCAATGAGGTGAGGTAGGCGCAGAGCTCTCGATCAGACAGCTGCCGCCACAGCCAGAGGCGCGCGTGCGCCTCAAGTGTAGAGCGGCCCGAAACCAGCGTTTGGCACAGTGCGGCCTCCAGGTTACCTCGAGCGTGCCAATCGTCAGCATAGGACCAACTGAACGAATCATAGAGCGAGCGCCTGACCCGATCACTTCGAGGAATGGACTGTGCAAGTACACCAGCGCTACCAAGGAAGGTCAGTAGATCCCGAACGACTGACGGGTCTGGCGAGATCTGAGCGCTAACCCTCGTTGAACGCTCAAGCGCACACCATGCGCATGTATAGAAGGGGCCCAGCGATACGACTAAGGCGTCGAGCTCGGGCCACGGGGTAGGGAGGGTCTGTTGGCTATGCCCATAGATCACTCGATCCTCGGCGAATTGGCCAGCCTGGATGCTAGCAAGACAGAGTCGTGGCGTCTACATGATTTTCTTGTATGAGTGCTGTCGGCCATAGATTGCCTTCCGCTCCCAGAGGCGGAACGGATGGCTACCAAGACGATCTACCAGAACGCGTACCTCCGCTTGGTTGGTAAGCTTCGTGAGCGCCGCATGTCGTTGGGGTTTAGCCAGTTGAGGCTGGCAGCTCACCTGGGATGGCCTCAGCAGAAGATCTCGTCCATCGAGAACGGCTCCAGGCGCATGGATGTATTGGAGTTCTGCCTCATTACTTCCGCTCTTGGCTTCTCAAATGAAGAGATTTCCGAACTTGTAGTGGGAGCAAGAAGGGCAGCGCGGAGTAGCCCAATCAAGGTCGATTGACTCAACTGAGGTCGATTGTCGATTGGCAATCGTTGAGTAGACAGCTCGGCCAGCCGTCGGTGTAACCCCTCTGCGAGAGTAGGGGGCACCAGTGAGTCATTTGCGCAGATCACTTGGCGGCAATCCAGTTCGACGGGGGCGTGCTTCTCCCGACTATTGGCGCCATCGCGATGTTTGGCGACGACCTGCTGATTGAGGGCATGCTGCAGCTGATGAACAATGTCGAAGGCGATGTTGTCAGCGTGGATAGCGAGTCGCCGTCATCTATCGACGACCTGATTCGTCTGGGGCCAGCACGCTACCGTCCGAGCCGATAGCCCTAGTGGTGCACCAAAAGCAGGAATGGAATCTTCTGTGGCACCTGGTTTGGTGAGCTGTAATGACACCCTAAGTTCGCTGAATGTTGAGTGGCTCATGCACTCGCGCTGGACTTGTGTGAATCATTCCTCTCGAGCGTGGAGCTGACAGCTGATCCGATTCGTGCATTGATCAAAGCCCAGCTTGAAAGCGTTCGGAAAGTGATTGGGGTCTGCCGAGTGTCCATTGGTCAGATCTTCAACCACGCAGCGCCAAGCGTCTTGGAGGACTTCTCGCTCAGGGGAGGCTGCGATCAAGAGACGGACAGCGTGATCCAGGGCGGTGATGTGGCCGCGCATCGCATGCAGGAGGATATCGCTGTCGACCGACTGTATGCCTGCCGGCGTGTCGACACGTTGCTTGCTTCTGGCGGTCTTGCTATCCATTGTAGTTCCTCCAAGTACGGTAATTTGCGGTGCCTGAATGTGAGGGTTTGGCGCTCCAATGGTGCGCATCAATTGCGCGTTTGCGGAATACAACAGGTTGCATAGTTGCATCCGAGTTGGATGAGGTCAGGGAGGAGGTAAGCGGTCCAAAAGCTGGAGTAGCGCGTAGGCCAAACGAACGCGCCCCTCATTCGGATGGGATTTGTTCGTCAATATGACGATCCCTAGCTGCCGTGATGGAACGAATAGAACGTAGCTTGAGAATCCTGATGTGCCGCCTGTTTTATTCAGTAGCCACTCCCCCTGCGAAACGTCGGTTGTGATGGGGATAGTGGGATTGACGTTGTAGACCATGTCATCGGAGTTGCCCTTCACCAGAGCCTCAACAGCGATGGGGTAGGGGTACTGCTCCCAGATTAGATCCTGGAACATGGGGCCCACCTTGAATCGTGCGACTTGGGCTTTGAGCAAAGCACGGTCAAGCAGAGGATCATCGGTACCTGGGCTGATGTTCAGTTCAACGAATCGCAGAAGGTCGCGTGCGGTAGATCGAATGCCGTAGGCTTGATCACTTAAGGGCCCTTTGCTCAGTCTGACCGGGATGCCGGCAGGGTTGTAACCCTGGGCATAGAACTTGCGGCCTTCCATGGGCACGCGAAGCCAAGTGTCCGTCAGGCCCAGCTTCGGAAAGAGGACGCCCTCCATGGCGTGCTCGAAGCTCAGCCCCAAGGACTCCGCTGTTATCACTCCAAGCAGGGCAATCGACGGATTCGCGTAGCTTCGACGTACACCACCCGGATAGGAGGGATTCCAATCCAGGTAGTAGCGCATGGCATCGCGCTCGCTCCGGACCCCATTAGGAAACTGCAATGGGAAGCCGCCGCCACTATGAGTGGCCAGCTGCCACAGTGGGATCTGCCCAATCGGGCGACCGCTCAGCGCCGGCAGGTGTTTGCCGACGGTGCCGTCCATCGAGAGCTTCCCGCGCGCCTCGGAGTACGTCGCTAGAGTGACGGTGAAGGTCTTGCTGATGGATCCCAGTTCGAAGAGCGTATCGGGCGTCACGGGAGCTCCGGACTCCTTCGACGCGACGCCATAGCTGAATATTCTTCGTTGCCCGCGTTTGACCACGGCAATTGCCATTCCGGGTACCGCATACCGGTCCATGAACGTCGCTGCCACAGAATCGACATATGGGGCGATTTCGAACAACTGATCGGCCTCAATTGGTTCGATCGGTGTCAGAGAAGCTGGAGCGAGTAGCGTGGAGAGGAGTAGAGCCGTGGTTCGCATTGCAGCATCCTCGTGTTCAGAGGGGTGGCCGGGAAGTAAGCGCCCACTAGCCATGCTGCGGTCGACGAGCTCTCCAGGAACGGGTTGGCGGTAGATCAAATTTGCTCCGCCGTTGGCACCGGAGTGAGCCGCTATACAAAGCAGCAGAGGAGATCAAGCCGCCGCTCAGAAGACGTTGGCAAGCCGTCGAGATGCAAAGACGTGGCATCAGAGTACGGTCCTGAGTGAGTTCACGGTTAAGCTAAGACATCTTCAGCGGCTGGCGCTAGGGCGCCAGCCTGGGTCGGCAATTCCTTGCTGGCGAAGAAGGAAGACTCATGAATGCATCGCTCCCAAGACGGAATGATGCAGCATCGTGCGGCTGAGAATTCATTGCCCGTAGCTAGATCACCGGTGGATTGATCCGCAACCTGCACTTACCAGCGGTAGTTGAAGCCGATCCTTGCGGTGCCGCTGCGGTATCCGCCGTTGGCATCGTCGAACCATGCACGTCCGATCGTCAGGTCAGCGCTCAAGCGCGAAGTGATCGGCTGCGAACGCCGAATGCTGATGCTGGTTGAACTGCTCCCATCCATCCCCGGCATGGCTTCATAGAGTGCCGCCGACCTCCCGTGGCCAAGCCAGAGCTGTGTGCTTCCATGGCCATCGCTGTCACGTCGGCGCAAGGAAGCCAAATGGCTTCCCCCGCTGTCGCGGTTCGATAGATCATGATACGTGTAGCGGTAGCTGCCAACCCACTGCCCGGCATAGTATGACGCTCCACCAGACCAAGCACGGGAGCGGACGTTTCCGAAGTACTCCGTATAGCGGCCGCTGGCATGAAGGAGGACCTTGCTGCCGACCTTCAGGTTGAGCGATTGACCAAAGATGCGGTTGGCAAACACGGGATCATCGGTGGAGATGGAAATCTGGGAGCGACCGCTCCACCTAGTGGACCACTGCTGATACAGGTACGCATCGAACTTGGTGCCATTGTAGGTCGAGTCGGCATATTCCCGGCGCCCGTGCGAAAGATCCACGACAACTCGGTGTCCGGCAACGTCACCGACCACAGCCTGAGTTACCACGTCTCGTTTTCCACGGCCGTCCGAGTAATCGGTGTGCTCGATGTGGGTATTGGCAGAAACCAACTCGGTGCCGGCTTGGGCGCTGAATGATGCGGCGATCAGGACGGCTGCGCCGTGCAGTTTGAAATAGGGCATGAAGGGCTCAGCTTTGGTTAGTATGATTCGATGCGCTGGGTGAGCTGGTAGCGTCCAGGCGGCAGGTTGCGCTGGACAGTAATCCGTGGCCCAAGGATGGTTCGAGGTGCTACCTCCCGGCCGGGCAGAGTCACGACTTGGACGCCGAGGGATGCATGATTCCCAATCTTGGCGCCAAGTTTCTCCATGCCCGTGTCAACGAGCTCGTCGCCGACCATCACCGACACTCGTTTGCCATCCAATCGGTGGTTGCTCGTGCGGACCATAGCGCCAAGATATGAGCCGCGGCAGACGACTGAGTCTGCGATGAAACACTGCGGGCCGATCTTGCAGTCCGACTCGATGATTGCGTTCTTCACTTCGCTGGAGAAGCCGATTTGGCAGTCGTTACCCAGAACTGCAGGGCCGCGAATGAGGGAGTTATTGCCGATGACGGTGTCTTTCCCAATCTTCACCGGACCGAGAATGTAAGCGCCGTGACAGATCCTCGCGCCGTCTGCAATCTCGACTTCGCCAACGATCGTGGCGGTGGGAGCTACGCTTGCGCTTGGCGCTATGTCGCTTCTAAGTCCAAGCAGTGTGTTGCCAATGTTCTGAACATCATTCCACCACATTGCGATACCTCGTCGGCTTATCGCGAAGCGGTTCGCGACCTGAGAACAGGCCTCTGAGCCCGTGGGTGAGCCAGATCGTGTAGGCCAATAGCACGTAGAGCACGGCGATTGAGGACGTCAGCACTAGCATCGGCCGTCGGTGGTGGATGGCGCTCAGCACTCCAAGCCCCATCGCGATCCCAACCCAGAGCGGCGGAAGAAGTGCGGTGAGCACGCCTAAGGGGCCATGGGCCTGGAGGGCACCACTCCACGTAAAGGCCATGGCCACCACCCCTGCAACAACCACGAGCGCCATTGGGAGGATGCTGAAGAGGCCGAATCGGGTGAGCAACAGCCTCCGGTGCAGGCGCATGCAGACTGCGTAGCCCACGATCCATCGCCGCCATCGCCGCCATTCTTCCCCGATGGAGTTACACTCTTGTGGATAGACTACGCATCGGTTGGACTGCCGAACGCGGTATCCCTTCGCAACGAGGGACCACGACAGATCGAGATCCTCAACGTTTGTGCGGTCACTGAAGCCCACTGAGCGCAGCACCTCGGTCCGAAACATGCCGCAAGCCCCGGAAATGATAAAGGGCGCACCGCCTAGCAGTTGTTGGAGTGAGCGCTTTAGCACGATCATGGGCAGCTTTAGGCTCGCCCGGATGTGAGGAAGTACACCTGCGCGCCGCAGATTGGAGGAGGGAATGCCACCGACCGCGTCCGCGCCGGCTTCAATTTCGGCCAGCAGGTAGCCTAGGTCGTCCCCGTCGGGGAGAACCAACGTGTCGGCATCTGTCAGGAATACCTGCTCTACGCGTGCATACTTAAGGCCATGCATGAGTGCGCCGCCTTTGCCGGTATTGCTCTGATGGACGGCTATGAGTCGGTCGGGGAACTCGGCCGCAAGCCGATCCAAGACCTCTCCTGTGTCATCGCTGGAGCCGTCGTTGACGCAGATGACCGAGCGTACGTAGCGATTACTGAGCAAATTCCTCAACGAGTCGGACAGGCACGGCCCTTCGTTGTAGGCCGCAACAATGGCGTCCACGCTGTGAAGATGCGGGCTGGGCCTCTGGCGTCGGCGCTTGATCAGGACGATCCCGATCAGCACGCACATGGCGAAGAAGAAGACGGTCTTCATTCGAATACCATCCGGTATGGAATGAAACCCTCGCTGGGGCCGCAGCCCACTTGCTGCCCCCTAAACGCTGCGGCGCAGCGGATCTGATCCTTCTGCATATAACTTTTGTCGCACTGACTCCGGTGCAGGCGCAGCGCGTCGATCTTAGGCTCAAGTTGGGGGCCAATATCCTCATAGATCGTCGGACTGAAGTTTGGCCACGAGCTGGGCGTTTCGTAGCACAGCACCTGCCGGACATTTCGAGATGCGACAATGCTTGCTTCGAAGGTCGTCCGATGATCCTGGTGCCGATCACCCTGGAACATCGTATAGACCCGATCCGGCTGAATCGCGCGGACGGCTTCCTCGATTTCCTTGATGATGCTTGCAAGGTCCTGATGTAGCGACGTATCGCGGAAGTCGCACTGCCGGACTTGCTTGACGCCAAGCGCAACTAGGGCGCGATGCGATTCTTGTGCACGGTCGAACGATCCTGTGGCGCCTTCGCGGCCCATGGAGAGAATCAACGCGTGAACGTCAACTCCAGAACTAGCGAGCTTGGCGATGCTTCCGCCGCAGCCTAGTTCAATATCGTCTGGGTGAGCGCCGATGGCCAGTGCGCGTTTCATGGTGAGCATGTGGTTTCGTTGGGGTGCAGAACGGTAGGGGGAGGGCAGAGCGTTATTGTTCTGCAGGACTGGTTGAGATTTTTAGGGGTTCAAAGTGGCGGGGCAATGAATAAAGTTGCAAAGTTCCCTGGACGTGGCCCGGAAGGCTGGCAGCCGATGTGATTGGTCGAAGAACGAGCGTTGATCCGATTCCACATCCTCCGAGCGGATAGACTTTGCAATTAGTTGCGTAGCCAAGCGCATCCTTGATCGGAGATCATCGGTAGCAGCTCGATCACGATCCGCAGTAGAGGGGGCAAGGCTGGACGCAGCTTTCAGAACAAGGGCATTTGGGCGGTCCCGTTGCATGCGGGTGATGATGGTCGCCCGCAGTATGCGAAGATTGCCCTTCTATCGGCCTTCAGCAGGGTCGCGCTGCCCAGCGGCGCACGAGGCGTCAGCCTCTGGGATTGGACGTTCGCCGTGATGGATTGGGTGCTTTCGTGCATTGGATGCCCAGTGTGCTAGTACTGCGATCCAAGTCATTGGTCGTGCCGTGAACGGTAGGGGCAGCTGCTGTAAGTGCGCCTGATGGCTTTGCTCATTCTGAGCGGCGAATGGCATATGCACGGGTGGATTGTTCGCGGTGGCATTGCTATCCAACGCGTGTTACCCAGGGTCTTAATTTTGCCGTTTGTGAGTACTAGGGGGCGCTCAGTAACTCGTTCCCATACCGCATAGGAACCGCAGCAGTGCTTGGTTTCAAGCGCTGCAGTGCATTCCGTCAACTGCAGTTACAGTCCGTCACCGGAATTGCCCAGCTGATTGGGGGTCATGGCTAAGCATGCTAAGCGAGTCGAACTTTTTCAGGCCCGCTCAGCCCTCATCTGTTCCGTACACAGCCGGGTGCCTGTGATATATAACAATTCTTGTAGTGAGGACCATGGTGGAACCAGTGAGTACGCGCGTGATCATCGCCGATGACCACCCTGTTGTCCGCGCAGGAGCGCGAGAGATCATCAATCGCGACGTAACGGCCATCGTTGTTGGTGAAGCTGCAACGCCAGAGGAGATGATCGGGATGCTGGGGCGCGAACAGTGCGATGTCCTGGTCACCGATCTGACCATGCCAGGTCAACAACCTGATGGCCTAGCAATGCTGGATGCGGTTCACCGAAAGTATCCGTCAGTTGGCATCGTTCTATTGACTGTAAGTGCCAACTCGAGATTGCTGCAGCTGGTCGTTGCTTCTGGTGCCAGGTGCATTGTGAACAAGAATGCAGGGATGGATGAGTTGTCTCACGCTATCAATGCGGCAGCTCGCGGCAAGTCCTATATAGGCCAATCGCTCAAGTCAGTGCTTGCAGCTAGCCCGGCGGGCAAGCGTGTCAAAGGGGTTAGTCAACTTTCCCCCCGTGAGATTGATGTGCTTCGGCAGATTGCGGCGCATCGTACGGTTGGCGAGATCGCCGTACAGCAGATGCGAAGCGTGGCCACCATAAGCCATCAGAAAATTAGTGGAATGCGTAAGCTAGGTCTCAAGACGGACGCAGAGTTGCATGTGTTTCTCAGCAATGGCGAGCTTACGCTGTAGTCAGGTCCATTGTTCAAGCATTCGGTGGGTAAGGATAGAGGTTGGTGACTGAGGTCGCGTCGTCAATCCGCTTCCGCTCAAGTACGTGTGGATGATGGTCATTCAAGGTCCTTAAGCAATGCAGAAAGTTTCTCGATAGCGCCACTGCGATTGCTCATGGGGTCTCGCTCAATTTCTGCGGCCACCGCCGCCAGGGCGTGCTTGCCGATCAATCCAGCCGCGCCATGCAGGCGGTGGGCATAAAGCTCTATTTGCCGCCGATCAGCTTCTTGTAGGTGGGTGAGTAGCTCGGCTACATCGCGGGCCAGCAGCTGGTACAGATCAACGCCCATTTCCTCTTGCACCTGGCGCTGCAGTGCGTCACTCGCGGCGTCGTTCCCTGGTTCCACTGCACCTGCACTCCAGAGTGCCAGCATGCCTCGCAACTCAACCAAACGAATCGGCTTCTTCAGCACGCCGTTCATGCCGCTATCTTGGCAGTGCTTCAAGTGAGTGGCGTCGGTGGCAGCTGATATGGCAATTACTGGCAGCCTATCGGTACCGGCGATTCCGGAGCGACGGATCAGCCGGCAAGCCTCGTAGCCATCGATTTCAGGCATGAAGCAGTCCATCAGAACTATGTCGGGAAGCGCCCTGTCTTCGTGCAGTCGTGCGAGCGCGGCCTGTGCGCTATCTGACACCTCAGCGTCAATCCCCAGTCGCGCTAGCTGCTCGCTAAGCACCAAGCGATTGGGAGCGTGGTCATCTACGATCAGCACGCTCAGGCGGGGAATGCCGGAAATGGCATTGGTCGCGGCGTTCGTCGGCGCTTCCTCCGCCGGCTCTGCCGGAATCTGGAAGCAGACTGTGGTGCCTTCACCTTCTTCGCTAAATAGCTCGATGCGGCCTCCCATCAGCACTACCAATTCCTTGCTGATTGCCAGCCCAAGTCCGGTTCCCCCGTACCGCCGTGAAACGCTGCCATCTGCCTGGGTATACGGATCAAAGATGTGGGACTGCAGCGCTGCGGGAATGCCGCACCCGGTGTCGCTAACCACGCAATGCAGCCAGGTCTTAGTCCCTTCAAGCGCTACGCTGATCGCCAATGTGATGCTGCCGCGCTCTGTAAACTTGCGAGCGTTGCCGAGTAGATTCAGCAGCACCTGGCGTAGCCGGGTAGGATCCAGCATCAGCCAGGTAGCGTGTTCGGGCAGATCGACATCCAGTTCGATACCGCGCTTCCGTAGCTCCCCGCCAAAGATCGAAGCCACGTTTCGGCCCAACCCGCAGATCTCAACTGGAACTTTCTCCAGCTGCATTTTGCCCTCGTCCAGTTTGGAGAGGTCTAGGACATTATCCAGTAGGCCGATCAACGCTTCGGCCGCTTGCTCTGCGGTCGCTGCGAGTTCTTGCTGACGCCCTTGCGTGGCTTGATCTGCAAGCACCTCGATGGCCCCTAACACGGCATTAATTGGAGTGCGGATCTCATGGCTCATAGTTGCCAAGAAGCGGGCCTTGACGCGCTCGCCCTCAATTGCCGTGCGTCTCGCCTGCATCGCCCACCGAGTAGCGATCGCCAACATGATGATCAACAGGACAACGGCGACAACCCATGGCCAGTTGTACTGGAGGACCGTCTTCAATGTCGGGGCGCCGAAATCCTCGCTCCGAAGCCAATGCTCGCGCAACTCTGACTCCTCCTTTGTGGAGATGGAGGACATTGCCTTCTCAATAATTGAGTGCAGCTGTGGCCAGTCCTTGCGGGTGGCGAAGTGCGCGGTCATCGCCATCGTGATGCGTGGGTGTGATATGTACAAATCACTGTCATCTCGACGGGCGATGAACGGTGCGAAAGTCATTGCCGTTCCCATGGCCGCATCCACCTTTCCATCCATAACCATCCGGAATGCATCCAGCGGCGTGCGTACCGGCACAACCTTGATAGAAGGATAGTTTCTCTGCAGCACGTCCGAGTACTGACCTTGGTCTCGGGCTGCCACCCGCTTGCCGGCCAAGTCGTCCATGGTCCAGACACTGGGATGGTCCTGTTTGGTGAAGACCACGCTGTATGCAGTCAGATAAGGGCGCGACAGCTGAACGGCTTCTACGGTGGCTGGGGAGAGGCGCTCCTCCATTGCATTCACCAGCATGTCGGCCTGGCCTGAAGTAACCGCGCTTTGTGCCGAGTTCCAGTCGCTGGCGTGCGTGAACTGGAAGTGCAGCCCGGTGCGTTCACCGATTAGGTTTAGATAATCAGAAGAAAGTCCTCCAAGCTGGTTGTCCCGCACGTACTCCAGTGGTGCAAGTTGTGCATCGGAGGTTACTCGGATCACTGGGTGTGCCTCTATCCAGTCCCGTTCCGCCTGGGTCAGCTGCACTGGCGAAGCAACTCCGAACATAGGTGCGCATCCCAACAGCAGTGCCGCCACCCTCAACGAGCTTAGATGACGTAGCGTCGCCGCTGTAGTGCGACCCAGGAAGGGCCATGCCACGGAACTAGGGTCGGGGAGCGTCATCGTTATTGTCCATTTGTGGCGGGCAAACAGCGTTCATGGCAGTCGCGCTGCCGAGCGACACATTAACGCGAAAGGCACGCTCAGGATAGAATTCGTGGCCTTTGTTGCTGTAGGAGGCGCGTGACGCCGTTCTTGCAGGCGCTGTGCAATGCTATCGAGGATTGCCGCGCGTTGCGGGAGCGCGCATTGCGGGCATACCGACAACTCCGCGCGAGACTCGATTCAGCCCTTCCTTACAGCGAATTGGAATCGCAACTTCTGCACTGCCTTGGTTTCGTTCGATGGCAGAGCAACGAGTGGAGCCGTAACCTGCAACCATTGTCAGCCTGAATCGGTGCCCAGTTGCACGTGTGCTGTAGCTGGTCGGGCTTGGGGCATGTGACCATACAGAGGGGTAAGGATGGTTGCAGTACTGGTATTGGTGGCAGTTGCAGCAGTAGCGGCGGCGTCAGTACGAGCGATAAAGCCCTTCGGTGCAGATCAAAATGCACCGTGCGAGCGGCGCTTTGATCGTCAAAAAGTGCCACATCTGTATCTCGATGGATCTACGGTCAGCGACTGGAGACGGCATCAGTACATCGACTTTTCCAGCTTCGGTCGAGCTTCCGTTGAAAGGTTGAGTCGCTTGGATATGGGAACGAGGTAATCGGGATGGCGCGTCGTTTTCGGCACGTAAATCGAACTTGTTCATCGAGGTCTGTGTCGCGTGCAAGGTTCAAATGCGACATTCCGTGTCATTTCCAAGCGCCTCTGCCAACTTTTGCGCAGAAAGCGCGTGAATGACTGTCGGTAGTCGTCGCGTGATGCCATGGGCAGGCTAGCATCATTGTTACTGGGACGTACATCGTTCCGACACGTGCTGGATGTCCTGATGAAGGCATTGAAGATAATAGATGGGGCGGGAAGGGCTAGGTCGCGGGCGTTCGCGATTCCCAGCATACTGCTACTGTTGGCTGCATCTGGCCGTGTCGCCGGCACGACGCCGATGGCGGCTGAGATGAAGGAGATTTGGCGGCCACAGCCCAGTATGCGGCGGGTGTACGGCGAGCCGCTGGTCTACCGCTTAGATATTGGGCGGTTGCATGCACTTCTTGAGGTTGTCCCAGGGCCTGATGGGATGATTTCGGCAGATGTGTCGCTGCCCTTGCCGCTGCCCGAGGGCGGCTGGAGCCAGTTCCGGTTACAGGACGCGGGCACGTTGCCGCCTGGGCTGGCGCGCCGGTATCCGCATCTGCGCAGTTTGCGCGGTGAAGATGCCTCCGGGCGCCAGGTCCGGCTGGATCTGTCCAGTGACCAGTTTACTGCCAAGGTTTGGGACGACGGTTATTCCTGGTCGATCCAAGCTGATCCTCGGACATCGTCATCCTCGCTGTACAGCGTGTCACGCCGGCCGATGGCGGCATCATCAATGCTGACGCAGCAGCGCCCACTGCTGGAACTGCTGGGCACTGGAGGCGGCAGTCACCTCGGCGAGAAGCCCGCTCCTTCTTCTGCCGCCCGCCTGCGTCATGATTTCCGCATTGCGGTGGTTGCTGGCAGCGCCTACACCGCCTTGTTCGGAGGCAATGCCGAGGATGGTCTATTCGGGGTGATGCGCACTGTCAACCAGATCAATCAGATTTATGAGACCGATCTCGGTGTCCATTTCACGCTGGTTGAGGCCAGTGACCGGTTGGTCTTGACTGACCCGAGCAGCGATCCTTTCGAGAAGATTCTCGATCAGTTTCCGCCCGACTTCGACCAGGCTTTCTTCCGTGCCAATGTCGAACTTCTGCGCCGCGAGCTTGGTGAGGAAGGCTACGATGTGGGGCATCTACTGCTTGCCGCCGATTGGGCTGAGGGAGGCATCGGAGGTAGCGGGGTGACTGGCAATAGCTGTGTGGTCGCCGCTGCGGGTGAGTCCATAGGCACGGACAAGGGAGCGGCGTGGTCGATTCATCCGGATCCAGTAAACGACCCTGTGGCCATATTGATCGTTGCGCATGAGCTTGGTCACCAGTTTGGTGCTTGGCATACCGCCAACGGATGTGGGCGGGAAGACAATCCTGCTGCTCGTGAGGAGTTTGCCTTTGAGCCGGGCAGTGGCTCGACGGTGATGGGCTATGCCACGACGCTGTGCCGTGATCCAAGCCATCAATTGCAGAGCCTCAGCGACGCCTATTTCCATGCGGGTAACCTGGCGCAGATCAACAGCTGGCTGGGATCCCGCGGGGGGCATTGTGCGGTCAGGCGCATCGATCCAGGCCCGGCTCCGTGGATCGATCCCACCTCAGTTCCGTCAGTGCCTACGATTCCTGCGCGTACGCCATTCCAGCTAGATGCAAAGGTTCCGCATGCCGCACCAAGTACAAAGCTGCGCTACGCCTGGGAGCAGATGGACGCCGGTAGCGTGCAGTTTGGGGAGCTGCAGGATGACGGACTGCGGCCGATCTTCCGCAGCTATCCACCGCAGTCGAGCAGTCATCGCAGCTTTCCACGATTGGCCGCGATCCTCGGCGAGCAGTCACTGGGACCAGGTGAGGCATATCCACAGACCAGTCGTGACTTGCATTTCCGCCTAACTGTTCGTGACCAGCAGGGCCGCACCGACAGCGCTGATGCAACTGTTCGGGTGGTCGATACCGGTCAGCCATTCTCCGTGCTACAACCGCTGGCCGATGTAGGCTGGACGCAGGGCGAGTTGCAATGGGTACGTTGGCAAGTAGCTGGGACGGCGGCCGCACCGATAAACTGCAGTACGGTCAGTCTTGATTTATCCGTGGATGGTGGCTATCACTATCTCCCTGCGCCATTAGCCGTGGCTGTGCCAAACATCGGCGAGGCTGTTGTAGTGGTGCCGGCCCTGGTGGCGGCCACTGCGCGCGCACGGGTTCGCGCACGATGCGACGGCAACGTTTTCTATGCAATCTCTCCCGGAGATTTCAAGATCATACCCTGATCAAAAGGTTGCATCTTCGCACACCGGAAAGCTATTGAAGCGTCCCCACTATTTGAGTCCTTAGAAGCAGAGGTGAGTGGGTCGTGCCATTGCGGAGTTGGTGGCAGTTCGGTCAGCCAGCGGTGTGATCAGACTTCGTTACGGAGTGAGGCCAGTCGTGATCAGATCGTCCCGAGCAGATGACGCCAGCCGACGGCTGGCATACGTCCTGCCCTTTTCATCGCCTCTTTCTGGATCTGCTCCTGGATCCCTATGGTCGATGCTTGTGAATCAATCCTAGCCATGCGTCACCATCTAGAAGGCTCCTCCAGGGCGTAATAGTTTATGTAAAGTATTTCCTCATCATGTTATCGAGGGCGCCGACGTCGCAAAGCCCTTCATTCCTGTGCTAGATTGAAAGCTGTATTGAATGAATGGGGCGCTAGCGCATCTTCGGATTTTCCCCTCGCATTATGCTCAGGAGTAGGGGGTGCCCCGAATTGCGGCCGGGGTGCGATTGCTTAAAGTTGCGCTGTCAGCCATGGTTTGTGCCGACAGCGCTGACTTTTCCTATCCGCCCGGCCCAGCGCGAAATGGGCAAGGGCGGAGATACGTTTTAATCTTTTGAGGATCTCTTTATCGAAAGTTCTGCTATCGAAGATCCTCTCGTTTGCGCCTAACTCGCAGTGTTTCACTCCGGTCGCGGACTAGTCAATTTGCTGCGGGCAATTTTGAAAATCAGCAAGAATTAAGGGTGGCGTTCATCGCTGCTCGTGTCAAAGGAGATAGTCCCATCAATGCAAGTTGTGGCACTGCCTCCAACCCACACTTCATCATGCTCGCGCTGGACGGTGATCCTCCCTGCGCGACCCAGACATGTTCCTTGTTGGACCGTGTATGTATCAGCGCCCACGCCCAGCCGTGCAAACCAACTTCCTATACCCGCCTGTAGGCTTCCGGTTGCGGGATCCTCTGGAACGGCATCGCCGGCAATGAAGGCGCGTGATTCAAACAATGTTTCGTTCGCGATTTCCTGATTGTGCACGGGACCAATAATTCCTATCGCCAAGCCATGCAGTTTGGAGTATTCCGGAACAACAGCCAGTACGTGCTTATGGCTGGGAAGCCGGAGGGCCAGCCAACCTGCACCATTGTCTACCCAAGCTGCGTCTAAGACGTCACTTGGCTTCAGTCCCAGTCCATCGCAGACACGGGTCAGCAATTCGGGCTCCAGCGGTCCGTTCTTCAGAAGCGGGGGGGCCTTGAAGGCCAGTGACATTGAGGCTGCTTGTCTTGCCGGCTCGGATGAGCATCCCGCCTGTTCGGCGAATGGACGGGAGCCGCGGCGAATCTCGACGAGGCCAGCGCCGCACTGCTGCAGAACGGAGGCTCCACGTGGCAGGCCGCCAGATTGAATCCATGCACGGCACGCTCCCAGGGTGGGATGGCCAGCGAACGGGAGTTCTCCCAGAGTTGACCAAATGCGTACCCGGTAATCCGCTGCGGGATTGGTGGGTGGCAGCAGGAACACTGTCTCACTGAGTCCAAGCCATTGAGCAACTTCAAGCATGCGTTGGTCCGTAGGTGGGGTGTTGCAATGGACTATCGCCACGGGGTTGCCGCGCATGGGCGCTTCTCCGAATACGTCAACTTGGGTGTAGCGCAATGTGTCCATGAGAGAGGTAGACCTGGGGAAAGAGGGAGGGGGAGCCAAGTTGAAGTGGGGGCTGGCCTTTCTGGCATCGATCAGATCAATCGCCTTTCGGTTGAAGCTTCATCGAGGCGATTAAGGTAGCGAAGGGGGCCTGTGATCGCCATGCAAACTGTTGCAACTTGTGCCCTCTGCGGAGGAGCCGCATCGGCAGGGCGGTCCACCCATCGCTTGTGCTTTGACGCCGCAGCGATCATGCGCGCCGCCGTCGCAAGGGAAGGGCGTGACGCAATCCACGCCAGAGCGGTCTCCGGCTGCACTGAAGGGCAGCACAGACGTTGCCTCGCCGTTTTGTCGCAAATGGGTCTATCGCAGCGTTTTCGTACGATATCTAAAGCCATGGGGCGGGACGAGAGGCTACATTCCGCCCGCCGAAGCAACGGTGGTATTCGGCTGTCCTGTACAGAATCAGTTCGGGGCGCGAACTATT